>CADCDV010000043.1:5575-6303 GCA_902800255.1 uncultured Erysipelotrichaceae bacterium
AAACGAATGTGATGATGCCAATCATGACGGTTGAGACGACAAGCGATAAGGCTGTGAAGGCGACAAGAGCGACGGTGACGATATCCACCACTCCGTTGATCATCGAGATAATAATCTCGAGGTTATCGGTGTATTCGACCTTCGAACGGTCATTGGCCGCCAAGACTTTGCCAGTGCTTAATGTAATGTCTTTGTCGCCGTTCCAGGTCTTGAGATAGTCAGTCGCGAGGAACTTGTTATCGAAGTCGAGTGGATAGATGTCGACGCTGCTTGGGATCTTGGAACCGCCGACGTTATTGATGCTTAATGTGGCGTTTCTCTTGATGGCGATGCCGCTTTGTGAGCCTGAACCGGTTGAGGAAGCGAGCATGCCGATAAGGGCGGAGATGTTGTTGGTAGAACCAACGAGGAAGGAACTCTTAAGGAGATGTTCTTCGAACATGACTTTGACGTCATAACCGATACCGGAGATGACATCGACGCCATTGATGTTGGCGATGGTTGAGTTGTAGCCGGAAGTGTCATTGTCTTCGGCGTATTGTCTGATGAACTTGGCGATCTTGGAATCGTAGTTGTCTCTGATCATCTTCTCAGCTAAGGCTGGGGTGTAATAAAGACCGCTGTCAAGGCAGCCATAAGAAACGGTCTCTTTTGGGGTAAGGACGGCGGTGACTTTGAGTTTCATGCCGTTTTCGTGGTTCATGCCATCCTGGTCATACCAGTCATAG
>CADCDV010000044.1 GCA_902800255.1 uncultured Erysipelotrichaceae bacterium
AAACATATCTCCTTTCGATTTCGGATAACATACTAAAAGTAGTAAAATAGCCATATGCCAGAGAAAAGGATCAGCAAAGAAAACTTCGCTCAGCTCCTAGAGACGATCCACGCCCCGAAGAGTCTGAATTTCGATTTCCTTTATGAATGCTTCCTCGATTCGCTTGATTCGGATGACGCTTTCAAAGAGGAATCCTCTTTTGTGAGCAAGATGAACCTCAACCCTCTCCAGGTCCTTCTTTATCTCGTCAACGAGCATTCTTTCTATCTCGTCACCCACCCAGAGAAGAAGGAAGCGGACCTCATCAAAGATGAGAAGTATGAGCAGCTTCTTCTTTCCCTGACCCTCGACAAGTATTACACGAACGAGCATTTGGCCTACCGCAACCAAAACTTCTCGAACCGTTTCACCCCAACGATCTCAACCCTCACCCTATATCTCAACTTCGTCCTTGGCATGCTTAGCCGCTACCCACAAGGCAACCCAAACGAGACCCTCGTAATCGATGTGATGAAGAAGGGCTTCTCAATGGCCCAGTGCATCGTCAATCTTCTTGAAAATGGCTACGAAACCGAGGCCTTTTCCACTTGGAGGACCCTCCACGAGAACGAATGCATCCTCCAGGTTTTGGTCTCTTATGGCAAGCCAGTCATGGATGCTTATGTCGCCCATATGAGATATGCGGTGGCCTTCCGTGGCGGACTTTCCTCAAAAGAAGAGACCGACCAGGTCTTCGCCTCCATCAAAGAAGGCATGAAAGAGAATGACCTCAAGTCGAAAGACATGAAGCGTTTCATCGAATACGGATGGCTCGCTGCGATACCGGATGTGAAGATGGGCAAGATCCCGGATTTCAAATTCAATTTCCGCGACGGCGTCGAAAGATGCGCTAACCTCCGTCAGTACGCGAAGGTCTATGAGATGTCGAGCGAAATCGCCCACTCTTCGCCTCTTCTCATCTATAGCCGCAAGACCTATTTCTATCTCGTCACCATCCTCAATCTCTACGAGTCATTCTTCAGACTCGAGAAGATCTTCAAGACGCTCTACTTCGCGAATATCCCAGAAGAGGCCCAAAAACAGTATCTCCAGATGCAAAGCCTCTACTATGGTGAGCTCCTTTCCTGCTACAAGTTCGAAAAGGCCAGACTAGACGGAATGGTCAAGTCAGGCTCGGCTGAAAAAGACGAAAAGTAAAGAGAAGGTCGTATTTCTTAGTTTAGGAACCAAGAAATAGCCTCTCTTTTTTTGTGGCATTTTCCCTTTTAGGGAAGTAAAGTATACTAGTTAAATATCCCCTTTTGGAAATATGGTACAAAAATATCTCAAATTAAACGAACACCAGAAATCTCTCTTCTGGCTCCTTGTCATAGGTGTGGTGGCCTTCATCGGAATGTGCCCATTTTTCTTCTTCTATGAGGACAAGGGTTACTCCTATCCGATGGGCTGGCTTTTAGGAACTGCCGCCGAGCTTCTTTCCTTCTACACCATCATCAAAATGAGCGAGGCTCTCCTCCCGACCGGAGAGAACCCAAACCCAGGCAACCCAGCGAGGATCATCATCTTCGTTGCCCTTAGGTTCCTCATCTACATCGTCGTTTTAGTGATCGCTGCCATCTGCACTTGGACCGATTGGTTCGGTGGCTTCGATATGTTCAATTTCTGGACGACCTTTGCTGGGCTTCTCCCAGTTCAGGTTCTCCTTGTTATCCGCCAACTTAAGGCCAAGAGGATCACCAGGTGAATTTCTTAAGCGTCTTCACCGAAAGAGTCACTAGCGCGACATCCCATTCCTTCAACGACAAGATGGAATCGATGTTCCATTGGGATGGTTGGGCTTCCATTGACGCACCTTTGGTGAGTTCGCTTTTCGTTATGCTCCTCCTTGCCGTCATCGGCATTGTGGTGGGTGTAAGAGCGAAAATCGCCCTCAAACGCAAAGAATACCTTGAGAAGCCAAAAGGCATCATGTTCTTTGCCGAACTCTATTACAACATGTGCAATAACTTCGCCTCCTCGAATATGGGTGAGAACCATATCTCCTGGGGCGGTTATTTCTGGACCCTTTTCGCTTATCTTTTCATCAGCTTCAACATCTCCTTATTCGGACTCCCAAGCCTTGTTGATTGGCTCGCATGCCCTCTTTGCCTTGCCATCATCATGTTCACGATCATCCAGTTCCAGGGACTTAAGTATTCGAAGCTTGGCTATTTCCACCGTTACGTGGAACCAATCTTCGTCTTCCTCCCTGTCAACCTCATCACCATGTGGGCGCCAATCGTCTCAACCACCATGC
Organism: uncultured Erysipelotrichaceae bacterium; assembly: GCA_902800255.1. Taxonomy (GTDB): domain Bacteria; phylum Bacillota_I; class Bacilli_A; order RFN20; family CAG-826; genus UBA4951. The sequence continues at coordinate 2,297 of CADCDV010000044.1, forward strand.
GTCTTTTCGGCAACTGCCTATCTGGCACCATCCTTGTCGGATTAGTGCAGTGGGCCCTTAGCTCCGCCTCAAGCGGCATCTTCGATGCTCTTGGAGTGGTCGGCACCATCGGAACATCATCTTTCTGGAACAACCCAGGCTGGACGAGCGTCTTCCTCGCTCCGTTCCCAGTCGGCATCCTCAATTCTTACTTCTCCTTATTCTCAGGGTTCATCCAAACCCTGGTATTTGCATCCCTTTCGGCCATCTGGATTTCGCAAGAAATGCCAGCCGCTTCGCCAGTTAAGAAGGAAGACGCTCTTCCTCAGGAAGCTAGGCCACTAGTGATCGAAGGATAAGGTTATACCAACACATTCATAAGGAGGAAAAATTATGATCAATGCTGGTTTATGTGCAATCGCAGCCGCCATCGCCGTCGGCATGGGCTGCCTCTCTGCCATCGGTGAGGGCTTAATCTGCTGCCACTCCATCGACGGTATGGTCAGAAACCCAGAAATGGCTGACAGACTTCGCTCGAACATGATCGTCGCGGTCGCTCTTGACGAGTCAACCGCCATCTACGCTCTTGTCGTCGCCATTCTCATCATCTTCTTGATGGGTCTTCCAGCTCTTAACGCCGCTATCTAAGCGAAGGACCTTTTAGGATGAACGGACTAGGAATCAAAGTATACGATTCTGCACCTCCCTTTACCGCTGAGGACTTTTTGAACAAGCTCTTTCCAAACTTCTGGAGCTTGCTCATCAACCTCGTCGCGTTAATCGTCCTTTTCGTGTTCCTATATTTCATCGCTTACAAACCGGTTAAGAGATATCTCGACGCCAGAAAGAACTACGTGGAGAAGAACATTCGCGACAGCGAGACTTCAAAAGCCATGTATGAAGAGAAGGTCGCCGAAAGCGACGCCATGATCTCGAAAGCCCGCAAAGAGGCAGGGGAGATCATCGCCAAAGCCAAAGGCGATGCCGAAGTTAGCGCCGAAAGCATCATCAAAAACGCCAAGGAGCAAGCCGAGGCCCGCCAAAGAGCGGCCGACGAAGCCATCGCTCAGGCCGAAGAGAAATCACGCCGCGCCATCAGAGAAGAAATCGTCAATGTCGCCCTTGATGCCTCGAAAGCCGTCCTTGGCCGTGAAGTGAACAAAGAGGATAACGCCAAACTCGTCGATGAATTCGTCGACAGTGTGGACGAATAAGGAGAATAAATGAGGGGAGCGGAAGCAAACGCATACGCCGCCGGCCTTTATGAGCTGGCACTCGAAAGAGAAAAGGTCTCTTCTTTCCAAGAAGAAATGAAAGAAGTCCTTAGGCTCTTCAGGGATAACCCTGAGCTTTTGGAAACCCTTTCCTCATACTCATTGCCTGAGGAATCGCTTAATGCCCTCGTCGACAAGATCTTCGGGGGACTCAAAAACAAAGAGATTCCGGCTTTCTTGAAACTACTCATGTTGAAGCATGAAATCATCCATTTCGAGATCATCGCTTCCTCATTCAACAATCTTTGTAACGACTATTGTGGCATCAAGGAAGGAATCGTCTATTCGGCGGAGAAACTCTCAGAAGCTGAAATCAAAAAAATCGAGAAATCGATCGGGGAAAGACTCTCCTCGAAGGTTGAGCTCGAAAACCACGTCGACCATCGTCTTATCGGCGGCGTGAAAGTATATGTGGATGACAAAGTCTTTGACGGAACCATCCTTGGGAAGATCGAACGCTTAAGAAGCGCTCTTCTCAAAAACGACGGAGGAAAGATATGAAACTTAATCCAAGTGAGATAAGCTCTCTTATCAAGGAACAGATCAAGGGATATGAGAACCTTGTTGAGAGCAGCGATGTAGGCACAGTCATCGCAGTCGGCGATGGCATCGCGACCATCTACGGTCTAAAGAACGCCATGCTCGGCGAGCTTCTTCTTTTCCCTAATGACGTCTATGGCATGGTCATGAACCTCAACCTCGATGATGTCGGCGCCGTCCTTTTAGGAAGCGATAGAGCCATCAAAGAAGGTGACACCGTCAAACGCACCCACAAGGTCGTTGAGGTCCCAGTAGGGGATGGACTCCTTGGAAGAGTCGTCTCTCCATTAGGCCTTCCACTTGATGAAGCAGGACCAATATCCTATGCAAAAACGCGTCCAATTGAAAGAATTGCTCCTGGTGTCATGACGAGAAAATCCGTCAATACCCCTCTCGAAACCGGCATCAAAGCCATCGATTCCATGATTCCGATCGGCCGTGGTCAGCGTGAGCTCATCATCGGCGACCGTCAGACTGGCAAGACCTCCATTGCCATCGACACCATCGTGAATCAGAAAGGCAAGAACGTTAAATGCGTCTATGTCGCGATTGGTCAGAAGAACTCAACCGTCGCCGGAATCGTCGCCAAACTCAAAGCCAGAGGCTGCTTCGATTACGTTACGGTCATTAACGCTAGTGCATCTGAGCCAGCCCCTCAGCAATACGTCGCCCCATTCGCCGGCATGGCTATGGCCGAGGAATGGATGGAAAACGGTGAGGACGTCCTCATTGTTTTCGATGATTTAAGCAAGCACGCCGTCGCTTACCGCGCCCTCTCCCTTCTTTTAAGAAGAGCCCCAGGACGTGAAGCTTACCCAGGCGACATCTTCTATCTCCATAGCAGGCTCTTAGAGAGGGCTTGCAAACTCTCGAAGAATTACGGCGGTGGCTCCATCACCGCTTTACCAATCGTTGAGACCCAGGCTGGCGATATCAGCGCCTACATCCCAACGAATATCATCTCCATCACCGACGGACAGATCTTCCTCTTGAGCGACTTCTTTGCGTCTGGCCAGCGTCCTGCTGTCGATTCTGGCTTATCCGTCAGCCGTGTTGGAAGCAGCGCTCAGATCAAAGCCATGAAGCAAGTCGCCTCATCCCTTAAGATCGAGCTTGCCAACTACCGTGAGAACCTTAGCTTCTCGCAGTTTGGTTCCGATTTAGACGCCGAGACCAAGCGTATCCTCACGCATGGTGCCGTCGTCACCGAAGCCCTCAAGCAAGTCAACTGGGCCCCAATGAACATGATCCGCGAGATCATTGAGCTCTTCGCGGTCAATAGGAAGTTCCTTGATGACCTCCCTCTCACCGAGGTCAATCCTTTCCTTTCTGAGATGTATCAGTACATCGAGGATTCCCATAAGGAAATCATCAACGAACTCACCGAAAAGAAAGCCTTCAATGACGAGCTCACCGAG
>CADCDV010000045.1 GCA_902800255.1 uncultured Erysipelotrichaceae bacterium
GTCCGTTATCCATATAAGGGAAAACACATCGATATCACGACTTTGAGGCAAGAAGGGGAATATAATGATTCCCGGCACCCTTCAAAGGTGACGTTCGTGAAAGACCCTAAGCTAGATTATGTGAGAAGAGACTTCACGATCAACGCGATGTATCTCGATGAGGATTACAACGTCATCGATTTCTCGACTGGACAAGAGGACCTCAAGAAGAAACTAATTCGCTTCATCGGAGATCCTGCAAAGCGAATTGAGGAAGATCCATTAAGGATTACGAGGGCTGAAAGGTTTGCGAAATGCTTAGGCTTCGGGATCGAGGAAAAAACCCTGCAAGCCATCAAAGATAAGCGGGATTTGCTTGCGAAATTGAACCCAGAGAAACTAAAAGAAGAGGAAAGGAAAGGTTGGAAAGGAACGTTATGAAGAATCCGTATTTGAATGCAGTCAGCTTCCATTACGTTCTTTTGGATTGCTATAAGAGACTTGGCCTCACCGAAGAAGAACTTTCCGTCATCCTCATGATCGATCATCTTATCGAGCAGGGGAACACCTTCATCAATAGCGACATGCTCGCTCTCAAGATGAACCTCAAACCGGCCGACATCGATAAAGACCTCACTGAACTCGTTAAGAAGAACTACCTCACCTATGACACGGTTGAAGGAAAGCTCACCGTTTCTTTAAGTAACCTCAAAGATAAGGTGTACGCTCTATTCAAAGAGACCATGGACCGTGAAGCTAGCAAGCTCACCGACAAATCTAGGGAAAAGGCCCTTTCTGAGATCCATTCCTTCTTTGAAGGACATCTTAATCGCAGCCTCTCCCCATTAGAGCAAAGCACAATCAACGAATGGCTCGATGCCAGATACACCCTTGATGAAATCAAGAACGCTCTTCTTGATACCCTCAAATCCGGAAAGAAATCGATCAGGGCGATTGAGAAAACGCTTAAGAGCGCAAGAAAAGCCCAGGACATCCTTAAAGAAGGAAGCACTGCCGTAAGCGATACTTGGGACAAAGATATCGAAGCGACCATCGCCATCGCCAAAGACCTTTGGGGCAGCAAATAATGAAAAACGAAAAGGTAGCGGCCATACTTAGCTACCTCCACGATAACTATGACGACGCCAAAACGGCTTTAGATTTTTCTAATGACTACGAATGTTTGGTCTCGATCATATTAAGCGCCCAAACAACCGATAAAAGCGTTAACAAAGTGACGCCCGCTCTTTTCAAACACTTCCCAGATTTCGAATCTCTAGGTAAAGCCTCAATCGAAGATATAGAAAAGGACATCAAGACCTTAGGCCTCTATCACAATAAAGCCAAAAGCATCAACGCTTTGGGAAAGGTCATGGCGAGTGAATATAACGGGATCATCCCAAGCGATAAAAAGACCCTCACATCTCTTCCTGGTGTAGGCATCAAAACCGCTGGAGTCTTCCTTCTCGAAAGAAGGGGAGAGCAAGTCATTCCAGTCGACACCCACGTAAGAAGAATCGCGATTCGTTTGGGTTTTGCAGGGGAAAATGACGAATTTAGCGCGATTGAGCGCAAATTAGAAAAAGCGTTCCCTTATGAGGAACACGCTTTCGTACATCATTCTTTCATTAACTTTGGGAGAACTAAGTGTTCTGCCCAAAGACCTAATTGTGAGGGCTGCCCTTTAGCAGCTTATTGCAAATACATCTCATCCACCAAAGGCAAGAAATCTAAACGTGGATGATATCCCTCTTTGATGAGGCGACCTTTTTCTTTGATCTCAGATACAGGAATAGATGCGCGAGGTTTCGACCTATAGAACTCGCAGATATATTTCGCGTCGATCAAATAGACTTCATGAAGTAAGTCGATAGAGATAATGAAGAAAGCGATTCCGCCTTGGCGAATGACTTCTTCAAGATGGTCGACTTGCTGTGGAGCGATGTTATTCAAAGGAAGAGAAGTCTTTGACTTCGTGCTCTTGGCCTCAAAGTCTAAATATTTTCCTTTATAGACACCGTTATAGTCGGTGGTGGACTGCGTCTCAAAATACGCCTGGGTGATTGTGGCCCCATGCGAATAATCGACTTTGACGATGTTGATTGGGGTTGGTCTCTTATAAATAAGAGCCATCCCTTTTTCTCTATAGTATAAGCAGGAATCGTTGAGCTCATTCTCAAGGACCATGCCGCGGTTAGCCGCACTCAAAATGTGCTTTCTGGCTTTGACCGGCTTCTTCTCTTTGAGAGGTGCGGTAGGGGCTTTGACGCCTGCTGGGTATTTGATCGTCATTTGAAAGTCTCCGCAATAGCGATATCCCAATCTTCTGGGGTAACGCTTTCGCCCTCGGTGAGTTTCTTAATAATCTTGGCGACTGGAAGAGGGGCGTGGTGGTAATGGGTCAAAGTCTTCGCGTACTCTTCGATGAGGATGTTTGGCTTTTCCAAGACGGCTTTATAAAGATCCATGAGGTTATAAGCATCCGCTAAAGCGTCATGAGCCCTTCCTTCAAACTGGACTCCAAACACTTTGAGGTAATTAGCGAGAGACAAAGGATTTCCATTCAAATCCTGGACGTATGGGGAAAGGAAAGCGCTGAAATCGATGTTGTTTTTGTTGATGTATTTGACGATGACCTCACTTGCGTCTTCATTCTCTTCGAGGCTTCTATGGAAGATGACCATATCGTGGTTACCAAAGGTAACGAATAAAGCATCGTCCCAATGCTTGCCGACATACTTTCTGAATTCACGGAGAACTTCAGCGAATGGTTTTCCTTCCTTTTCGAGAAGCTTCTGGGTGATGTGTGTCATGTTCTCGACGAAGTGCCCGATTGGATGATAGGCCAAGACATAACGCTTGAAAGGGGCGCCGACCTTTTTGATCGTGCCATCTTCATTAAGAGTCGCTAAATAGGCTCCTATTTCAATCATCTCGTGGCTGAAGCCCGTTCCCTCAAGGTCAACGAAAACGAGTGTGCGTTTCTTCCTGAGTTTGCGGTCGAGAATTTTCATGGGCATATGATAACACGAAAAAAGGCTGACGAAGGGGTTAAAAAAAGCGCCCCCTTATGGGCGGCGCTTGTGACTTGCGTATCTTTCCTCGTCTTCAGAGCTCTTGTAGTTCTCTTTCTTGCGGCAATCTTTGTCTTTGCAGCAATCTTCGTCTTTCTTATTGAATGGGGCCATGGCGGCATAGTAGACAGGGATGAGAAGGAAGAGGATCCACATTGGGTGCCATAACTCGAAGTAGAAGCCTAAGAAGATGTAGACGGCAACAATTAAGACTGGCAAGGCGAATTTGTTTGGGTTTCTCTTTTCGATGGCCTCAAGGATGGAAGCGATAACGATAGGGAAGAGGATGACGATCCACCAGGTTGTCCATCCGTACTTTGGAACGTAGAAGCCAAGGAGTAAGTAGGTGATGACAGCAAGGAGCATAAGGACCGAGGTTGTGAGGGTGATGGCAAGCTGCCAGCCTTTGCTCTTATGTCCGTCATACTTTTTATATTTTTCTTTGGCTTCGGCGATGCTGAGTCTTTCGCCGTCTTTGTCGACGATGGTGACTCCCTCGTCATCAAACTGAACGGCTTGTCCTTCATCATCAGTGAGACGGACGCCGGTTGGGCCGCCCTTAGAGGCTCTTTCCTCTTTGACGTTGCGGGCGATGTCCTCAATAGATTCGTCTGTGTTGAGAAGGTCATCGAGTGACACGCCATAGATCCTTGCCAAACAAATAAGGTTATCCGTGTCAGGCGACGCCTCTGCGCGCTCCCACTTGGACACGGCTTGACGCGATAGGCCTAACCTGTCCGCGAGCTCTTCCTGTGAGAGTCCGCTCTTCTTTCTGAGCTCAATTAGTCTGTTTGCGATTTCGATGTTCATTCTTTTGTCCTCCGACAGGCACTAGATTAAATAAGCAACTGGTTGCGTACTACCAAGTCTGGTTTGCACTTCAGCAACTATCGGTTGCGGAATTCAAAATCTCCAGCATTTGAGGGGTTTTTTCGAACAAAATTATTTTACAAAAATCAAAAAATTTTTCAAAAACTTTAGAGAGATTTCTTGTAAATATTCTTTAGCGCAATTATTGAACTAAGAAACTCGCTTAAATATAATTTAAGGAAGGTATGGAAAAGAATGTCAAATTAACCATAAACGACATCTACAACCGTCGTTTCGAAAAGGATGTCAAAGGCTACAACCCTGATGAGGTTGATACGTTCCTCGATGAGATCATCAAGGATTACGATGCCTATGAGAAGTACATCGCCTCTCTTGAAGAGGAGATAAACAATCTCAACAAAGACCTCTCTTCCAAGACCAATGACGTCTCCGTTCTCGCCAAGAGAGCGATGGACGCCGAGCAGAAAGCCAAAGAGCTTGAGATCCAAAACGCTTCGCTTAATAACAAGTTCGCGGGTATCAAGCCAGGCGATGCCATCACCGAGGAGAATCTGGAATACATTCAGAAGATCCACGATTATGAAACCTTCCTATATCAGCAGGGCTACGACGTCACTAAGATAAGGAAAGGCAACAAATAACAACATTCCGACCCAGGCGACTACTGGGAAACTAGAGGAAAGTCCATGCTCGCACATCCTGTGATGGATGTAGTGATTGCGCTAGGCCAATAAATAAGCCTAGGCACGTAGGAGTACGTGACGGCGGATGAACATCTCCCGTAGATGGGATTCCATAAAGTGCCACAGAGACGAGCTTGTTAGCGATAGCAAGATGAAACGTTGGTAAACCCCACAAGCGAGAAACCCAAATTTGGTAGGGGAAGGAGAATAGAGAACCGAATCGAATTCTCCCAGAGAAATCTGAGATTAATTATCGCCCTCGACAGAACATGGCTTATCGGGTCGGAAACTCACTAGCAACAAAAAAGAAGGAGACCAATGAACTTACCTACGAAATTAACACTTAGCCGTATCGTGATCGTCGTGGTCGGTGTGTTCGAAATGCCAACACTTGGCCCTATCAACGTTGCCTATTTGGTTTCGTTTATTCTCTTCATTATCGCCTCAATCACTGACGCTTTAGATGGAAGAATCGCCAGAAAGTACAACCTGGTCACCGACATGGGCAAATTCCTTGACCCAGTCGCTGACAAACTCCTCGTTAACTTAACCCTTATATATTTAGCGATTCCGCACTTCAAACTTGGCAATCAGGCAACCATTCCTCTTTTCTGCGTCATCATCATGATCGGCAGAGACCTCATCATCGATGCCTTCAGATTAGCGGCCGCTTCAAAAGGATCCATCCTTGCCGCGAACATCTTCGGCAAGCTCAAAACCGTCTTCCAGATGGTCGCCATCCCAATGGTTTTTCTTAACAGCTGGCCATTCGCCTACTTTGATGGAGGATGGAACAATTACCTGAGAATCTGCAACATCGCTATCTACTTAGCAACCGCGATGTCCCTCCTCTCGTTAATCATTTATCTCAAGCAAAACTGGCATATTTTGACTGAGGAGAAGAAAAAATGATCAATCTTGAGAAAGCGAAAACCGTCCTTAAGTCTTTAGAAGAAAGAGGACTCACACTCGGCTCCGTTGAATCTCTCACGGCAGGGTTATTCGCTTCCACGATTTGCTCCGTTCCTGGAGCGAGCAAAGTCTTCAAAGGATCCTTCATCACCTATGCCACAAGCATGAAGGTCGACTTCCTTAACATTAACCAGAAGTTCATCAACAAGTACGGCGTCGTCTCCAAAGAGGTCGCTAGGGAAATGGCCATCATCGGTCGTCATGGTCTCGATGTCGATGTCTGCGTCTCCTTCACTGGCAACGCTGGCCCAACCAAAGAAAAAGGTCAGGCGCCTGTTGGACGCGTGAATATGTGCGTGTCTACACGCCAGGGTTACGTGAATATTGAGAAGGATTTCAAACTCGAAAGGAACGAAATGAGAGATGAGTGCGTAAACTCGATGCTCGACGCTCTCGAAGAAATTTACGGAAAATAAAAAAATTGGGAGAAAGCTCCCTATATATAAGGTGGAGGTCATTTAATATGGCAAAAGCAAAAGAAACGCAAACCCAAACAAACAGAGACGAAGCTCTCGCCTTAGCCATCAAGAACATTGAAAAAGCCTATGGCAAAGGATCTGTCATGAAACTCGGAGATCGCCCACACGTCGATGTGGATGTCATCCCATCAGGCTCTCTTCTCATTGACAACACATTAGGTGTCGGTGGTTATCCAAAAGGACGTATCATCGAAATCTATGGTCCAGAGAGCAGTGGTAAGACCACTCTTGCTCTTGAGGCTGTCGCCCAGGCCCAACAAAAGGGTGGACGCGCTGCCTATGTCGATGCTGAACACGCAATCGATCCAGAATACGCCGCTAAGCTTGGCGTCGATATCGATGAGCTCATCCTTTCCCAACCAGACAATGGTGAACAAGCTCTTGAGATCGTTGAGATGCTTGCCCAGTCTGGCGCAATCGACATCATCATCGTCGACTCCGTCGCTGCCCTTGTCCCACAACAGGAACTCGATGGTGTCATGAGCGACAACCAAGTTGGACTCCAGGCCCGCCTTATGTCGAAAGCCATGCGTAAGCTCGCAGGGATCCTTAATAAGACTGGATGCTGCGTCATCTTCATCAACCAGCTCCGTGAGAAAGTCGGTGTCTTCTATGGCAACCCAGAAACCACGACTGGTGGACGCGCTCTTAAGTTCTACGCTTCCATCCGTATCGACTTAAGAAGACAAGACGCCATCAAAGCCGGTGTCGATATCATCGGTAACACCGTCAAAGTCAAAGTCGTTAAGAATAAGGTCGCCCCGCCATTCAAGAGCTGCTCCGTCGACATCATCTTCGGCAAAGGCATCTCCAAAGAAGGCGAACTCCTTGATGTCGGTGTCGAAAAAGGATTCATCCAGAAGACCGGCAACTGGTACGTCATCGACGGCGAGAAGATCGGAAACGGCCGTGAAGCCGCCAAAGACTTCCTCCTCTCCAACGAGAAAGTCGCCAAAGAAATCGAAGAGAAGATTCGCGCTTCCTTCGCTGCCGGTGGAGCCATTGCCACCGACGACGGTGAAGTCATCGAATAACATCGCTAAAACTAGGCCCGTGGTCCCACGGGTCTTTTTTATTGCCAAAAAGTAAAAATAAGGGGGTTTTGCCAATGATATTTTGGGTTTTTCGAAAAATCTTTGGGTAAGTTTGTGATTTTCTATAGAGTTTTTTAACTCTAGTTTCTATAATTTCCTTGGTACCAAATGGTCCGCTACCCAATTTATATAGATTGGCTAGGTTACGTTTCGGGAACGATCCCCGTGATATACACATAACGGAAACGGAATACTTTCCTTTTATGAATGGGTGTAGCCTTTTGATGCTTAAGTAATCTTTTTAGGAGTAATAAAAAAACATGGAACTGTATTTAGCCCTAATCCTTATTGGTGTGGCTCTTTTACTCGGTATCCTCGGAACTTTCTTTGTTATGCAGTTCGTTACGAACGGCAAAGTAAAGAGCGCTGAGAAGAGTTCAAAACAAATCGTCCGTGATGCCGAAATCAAAGCGGAGCGAATCACCAAAAACGCGGAAATCGATGCTAAGCAGACTGCCTTCGAGATGAAGCAGAACGCTCAGAACGAAATCCGTCAGATGAAGCAAGAGATTCAGCTTGCTCAAAACAAACTCGATGCCCGTGAAGAGGCCATCGATGCCCGTGACAATGCCCTTGTCCAGAAAGAGAACGCTTTAGACAGAAAGAGCGAAACTCTTACCCAGAAGATCGAGGCCAATGACAAGAAGTCTGAGGAACTCGATAAGAAGATCGACGCCATCATCTCCGAGCTTGAGAAAGTCTCCGGCATGTCCGTCAAGGAAGCCCACGACGAAATCATGGCCAGAGTCGAGAGCAAGATGTCGACCGAAATCGCCGCTTACATCAAGAATGCGGAAGATGAGGCCAAAGACACCGCCGAAGCCAAGGCCAGAGATCTTCTCGCCCTCGCTTGCGACAAGTACGCGCAAGATGTCACCACTGAACGTTCAGTCGCCGTCATCGCTCTTCCAACCGATGAGCTCAAAGGACGCATCATCGGACGTGAAGGAAGAAACATCCGTGTCCTTGAAAGCACCCTCGGTGTCGACCTCGTCATCGATGACACTCCAGAGGTCATCACCATCAGCTGCTTCAACCCAATCAGACGTGAAATCGCACGTAGAACCATGGAAGCCCTCGTCAAAGATGGCCGTATCCAACCTGGCAGAATCGAAGAGATCGCTGCGAAGTTCAAAGCCGAAGTCGAAAACGATTGCCAGAAAGCCGGTATCGATGCCGCCAACAAGCTTGGCCTCCCACGCATCAACCGTGAGCTTCTCGCCGTCCTTGGCAAACTCAAATACCGTACCTCTTATGGTCAGAACGTCCTTCAGCATTCCATCGAAGTCGGTTATCTTACCGGCATCATGGCCGCTGAGCTTGGCCTTGACCAGAACTTAGCCCGTCGCGCTGGTCTTCTCCACGACATTGGCAAAGCCATCGACTTCGAACAAGAAGGTTCACACGCTTCCTTAGGCGCTGAGCTTGCCAGAAAGTATGGCGAGCCAGAAGTGGTCGTCAACTCCATCGAAGGCCACCATGGTGATGTCCCTCTTAAGAGCGTCATCGCCCACCTCGTCGTTGCTGGCGACACCCTTAGCGCTGCCCGCCCAGGTGCTAGAAGCGAGACTCTTGAGACCTACACCAAACGTATCACTCAGCTTGAAGAACTCGCCAAAGGCTATGATGGCGTTCAGCAAGCCTACGCTATGCAGGCTGGCCGTGAGATCCGTGTCATGGTCATTCCTGAGAGAGTCAGCGACGCCGAAGCCGTCAAGATGGCACAGCAACTCCGTGAGCAGATTGAGACCACTATGACCTACCCAGGCCAAATCAAGGTCTCCGTCATCCGTGAGTACCGCGCTAACGAATTAGCAAAATAATCAAAGGAAGATGAGAATCCTTTTCTTTGGAGATATTGTGGGGAAGGTGGGTCGCGATGCGGTCCATCTTTCTTTGCCTAAACTCGTCAAAAAATATGGCGTTGATTTCGTCATCGCCAATGGCGAGAACGCCTCCCATGGAAAAGGCCTCACCGAGTCCAATTACCATTTCCTCATCGATAGCGGTGTCGACTGCGTCACCCTTGGAAACCATTACCATTCCAAGAGCCAGATCGATTACTACATCGATGATGCTGACTACTTAGTCAGACCAATTAACCTTAAGAACTACTCCCTCGGAGAAGGCTCTGCCGTCTTCACCGTGAATGGCATGGACGTCCGTGTGACCAACGTCATGGGACAGGCTTTCATGAGCGAAGAAGTGGAAGACCCAATCAAGACGATGGAAGAGTTCTTAGAGGAAACGAAACCTTGTATCCACATCGTTGACTTCCATGCTGACTCAACAAGTGAGAAAGCCATATTCGGTCACTTCTTCGATGGAAGAGTCACCGCTGTCCTTGGAACGCATACCCATGTTGCCACCAATGACTGTCACATCTTGGAAGGCGGAACAGCTTTCCAAAGCGATGTCGGAATGTGTGGCGATCCTGATGGCGTTATCGGTTTCGAAAAAGAAAGCGTCATCAACCGCATCGTTTATGGCGAAGGCCGTTTCGAGTTAAACGACAAAGCCAGGATGATGATTAACGCCGTCCTCATTGACGTTGATGAATTGACCTATAAAGCAACCGCGATTACCCCAATCGTGAGCATCGTGGAGAAGTAAGATGAGCAAAGTAACAGTTATAAATAAACCTTGCCAGAAAGATGCGGCCAAGCGTCCAGAAGTGGAACGCGTATTTGCTAACCGCAAAGTGCCTGAAATCTTAAAATCCTTTGCAAAAGGACGTTATTTTTACATCAGAACCTATGGATGTCAGGCTAATATCCGTGATGAAGAGGTCATGGCGGGTTTCCTTACCGAAGCTGGTTTTACCCGTACTTATGATCAGGCTCAAGCCGATGTTGCGATCATCAATACCTGCGCCGTCAGAGAAAACGCCGAAGAGAAAATCTATGGTGAGATTGGCTCCTTCAAAGCCAACCATACGAAGAACAAAGACTTCATGCTCGTCATCGCCGGATGCGTCATGGGCGAAGATGGAGTAGGGGAAAGCTTAATCAACACTTACCCGTTCATCAGCCTTGTCATCGGCACCCACGATGTCAGCAAGATCAATGAGCTTCTCGCCAAGCACTTAGAGGAAAAGAAATCGATCATCAACATCCGTTCCTTCTCTTCTGAGATTGTTGAGAATCTTCCTTCTGTTCGTCTTAATGACACTCAGGCTTTCGTTAACATCACCTATGGATGCGACAAGTTCTGCACGTACTGCATTGTCCCATTCACTAGAGGT
>CADCDV010000046.1 GCA_902800255.1 uncultured Erysipelotrichaceae bacterium
AGCTAGTGAAGCCAAGATCGAATCCAACCAGCAGATGGGTGCTCCAACCGTTGAAGTCACCATCGGCACAGTCAACGTTCTCGCTGGCACCAACACCTTCGCTATCGAGTTCCCAGAGAGAGCCCCTGCTCTTGACTGCTACAGATTCTTACCAGTCTCCGCCTAATCGATAACTAGATTAGAATTAGACCCTCCTCACCGAGGGTCTTTTTTATATCTCCTATTTCTTCTAGAAACGCACGCACACACGAAGGAAAAAATTTTTTATCTATACCTCTTGACACGATATACTATGCCTCGTATAGTATTGTGCGTTGGGAGGTATTTCAATGGATGTACAACTAAAACGCGGAATACTAGATATCTGCGTCTTGGCTTCCTTGCTCCAGGGCGACTCCTACGGTTACATGATCATCAAGGATCTATCGCCCCACGTCGAGATATCGGAATCAACCTTGTATCCGATTCTCCGAAGACTAGAAGAGATGAGAGCCGTCGAAACCTATTCGATGGAACATAACGGAAGGTTAAGGAAGTATTACGCGATCACGCCATTAGGGCAAAGAAGAATCAGGATATTCCTGGATGAATGGAAATCGATGATGGATATATACGCCTACATCGAAGGGGAGATGAAAAACAGATGAGAAAGAATGAATTTATTAACGAAATAAGAGGGGCCCTAAGAGGCTATCCTCGTAACGAAGTAGAAAATTCAATTGAGTTCTACTCCGAGATCATCGATGACCGTATGGAAAACGGCATGAGCGAAGAACAAGCCGTTTCCTCACTTGGAAGCATCGACATGATCATCAAGAACATCAAAGTGGACATGCCACTTAAGTCGGTCATTAGGGAGACCGCGAAAGAGAGAAAAGAAGAAAGAATCCGTGAGAACAAGCACATGGGCGCTGGAACGATCATCCTTCTGATTCTTGGTGCTCCATTATGGCTACCACTAGCTATCGTCGGATTTGTCCTTGTCTGCGTGTTCTTCATTGTCTTATGGGTCATTGACATCGCTGTCTTCGCAGCTGGAATTGCCCTTGCAGCCGGACTTGCCGCTGGCGCTGTTGGCTCAGTCACGAGCTTCATCGCTGGCAACCCAGGCACCGGCATCGCCTTCATCGGAGCGGGTGTGGCAGCCCTTGGCCTTGCCATCTTCCTCTTCATGGCTGGCGTTGGCATCGCCAAAGGAAACTGCAGCTTAACCGGCAGCATCCTTAGAGGCACCAAGAGAAGGATCGTTGGAGCCTAAGAAAGGAGAAACGAAAATGAGAACATTTGGAAAACTCGCAATAGCAGGAACCATCTTGCTTCTTGCCGGCACCACAGTCGGAGTCGTCGGCGGAGTCATCGCCTATCAGAACAAAGAAGGCGAAATGACCAATAAAGTCGAAAAACAATATGTCGCCACAGGCGCGGCTACCACCCTCAAAATCAAAACCTTCTCTGGCAAAGTCCATCTCAAGAAGGGTGACGTCGAAACCGTCAAGATTGATTACAAAGACGAAGAAGAAAGCCCAAAGATCGAATTCACCTTCGCCGATGGCGTTCTTACGATGAAGGAACAAGAGAGACCTTGGTACGGCTACATCAACTTCGTCTGGCCATGGAACTACGATAAGGCCTTCCAAGAAGAAACCGTCATCACTGTTCCACAGGATTCAGATATTGATTACAAGCTTGATGTCGCTAGCGGATCGGTCCTCGTTGAGAACATCGAAACCACCAAAGGACTCGACATCCAGTGCGCAAGCGGAATGGTCGCCGTCAAAGATTCTTCTTTCGGAGGAAGCCTTGACCTTGATGCCATCTCCGGAGGCGTCTTCCTCGAGGATCTTACCGTTGGTGAGAACATCAAGCTCGATGCCACTAGCGGAACCGTGAACTTAAATAACATTGAGTGCGGCAAGACCATCGACATCGATGCCATCTCTGGCGAAATCAAAGGCAGCAATCTCAAATGCGAAAAGATTAAGACCGATGCCACCTCTGGCAAGATCGACCTCAAGAAAGTCGACGCCGAGAAATCAATCGACATTGGCGCCGTCTCCGGAAGCATCTATCTCTCAGTCGTCGATGAGAAAGAGAATTACTCCATCAGTGTCTCTAAGAGAAGCGGCTCCGCTAACGTCGAATCCAGAACCGATGCCAGCGCTCCAAAGAGCATGAGCCTTAGCGCCACTAGCGGTTCCATCAATGTCACATTTGAAGATAAGTAATCGCTTCAAAATCAAAAAAGCCCCTGCAAATTGGGGCTTTTCTTTTTATTTTGTCACTCTTTTTCGTATACAGGAACTCTATTCGCGTATATCTCAAGTTTCTCAGGAGTCTGGATGTTATATTTCTTTCCGTTATTGAGAGTGGCTATCTTTTCCATATCCTCTTCGTCTAAGGAGAATGAGAGGATTTCATAGTTGTCCCTAATATGGTCGACGTTCTTGCTACCAGGGATGACGGTGAAACCTTTGTCTAATTGCCAGCGTAAGAGCACTTGGGCGTTGCTCACTCCGTGTTTCTTAGCAATCTCCCCTATCACTTTCTGATTCAGAAGGGTTGGGTCGCCATGTCCTAGAGGGAACCAACTGACGATCTTGATATCGTCCTTCTTGATTTGCTCGACTAATTCTTCCTGAGGGAAATATGGATGGCATTCAACCTGGATGACCTGGGGTTTGATTTCGCATATCTCATATAGCTCATCTAACCAATGGCCTTCCATATTGGAAATGCCGATGGCTTTGGTCTTTCCTTCTTTGTAAGCCTTCTCAATCATCTTGTAGCAGGCTTTCCAATCGCCTGCAGGTTGATGGACGTAAAGGAGATCGACGTAATCGACACCTAATCTCTCTAAGGTTTCTTCCACGATATTCGGGTTATGGTATTCGGTTGGCCAAATCTTGGTGGCTAAGAAGATCTCATTCCTAGGAACGCCTGATTCTTTGATTGCACGGCCCACCGCTCTTTCGTTCCCGTATAGGTTAGCGGTATCGACATGGCGGTAACCCATCTTGAGGGCTTCCTTCACCCCGTTATAAGCGTCAGGAGGAGAAATAAGAAAGGTTCCGATGCCAAGGGTAGGCATGATGACACCGTTATTCAGAACGACTTTTTCCATATGCTTACTAAATGATACGCAGGAAAGCGGCTAGGAGATTCCCTGTTCCTACTCTATTTCCGTATTTGTCTTTGGTCCAATTTGTGTTCTTTTCGTATTTTCCTAAGATCATCCCGTATTTGTCATAAAGGACGAGTTCTGTGCCGTTATCCCGGATTCTGCCTAATATCATCCCGTATTTGTCTTTCAATACTTCTTCCATGATATGACTCCTCTATTCACCTTTATTATATGACAAAAGAAAAAAGGCCCGATTATTCAATCGAACCTCTTCTACATAGCATGGTGCTCGAGACCGGACTCGAACCGGTACGCTTTTGAGGGCGAGGGATTTTAAGTCCCTTGCGTCTACCATTCCGCCACTCGAGCAGCTGTCATTTCCTAGGTCCCAGATAAAGAAATAGGTTCCCGCCATAGGAACCAATCATAAGAAGTAAATTTGGTCCCCCGTGTGAGGCTCGAACTCACGACCCCTTGATTAAAAGTCAAGTGCTCTACCACTGAGCTAACGGAGGAGTCATGGCTGGGGTGGCTGGGATCGAACCAGCGAAATGACAGAGTCAAAGTCTGTTGCCTTACCACTTGGCTACACCCCAATAAAGGATGGTGGGCGAAGATGGATTTGAACCACCGAACCGTTAGGAGCTGATTTACAGTCAGCCGCGTTTGGCCACTTCGCTATTCGCCCACGATGCTAAGGACATACACGTTCTTTTTCTCACTTGGTGGATGCTACAGGTTTCGAACCTGTGACCCCCGCCTTGTAAGGGCGATGCTCTCCCGCTGAGCTAAGCATCCAGACATAGAGGCCGCCTAAACGTGCGGATAATAATATACCATTGCGTAGCAACCTCGTCAATTTCATTTTGAACTATCTTCGAGAGGCGAGGAAATTTGCCTATTATCTATATTTTCTTTTGTTTTTGCCTTGGTACTTTTTGACTAGATTTCACGCGCGTTTTATAATGGAACAGCATTGAATTTATAGGGTTAACTACCCTATAGGAAATAAGGAGTCTTCTTCTATGGAAAAAGAGAAAGAGCTTAAGTTTGACAAAGCCTATCTTAAGCGCACCCTTTTGATCGGCATGGCGTTCTTCGGAATCCTGCTTGTTTGGCAGCTTTATAACTCATACTGCTCGCCAATGCTCTCGTTCTTATTCGCTAAGGTCATGTACCCAGAGAAATATCAAAATGCCTACGAAGCGTTCATGGCCGCCACCCAAGGACAAGCCTCGGCCTGGAACCTCGTCAAATTCAAAGACTTCAACATGACGAACATCCTCCGCCAAAAATTCTTTGGCGAAGAGGAATTCAAGGATGTTCAATGGGTCGTCGGTATTGTCATGGCTCTTGATAATATCGCCGCCTTATTCATCATGCCTATCTTCGGAAACCTTTCCGACAAGTGCCGCTCGCCCTTGGGCCGGAGAATTCCTTTTTTGCGGCGCTCGGCGCTTCCCTTTGGACTTTCCACGCTTTTAATATTTTGCGCTCCTATACAAAAAATCAGTTCAATTAACGTCGCGTGGCTTTTTGTCTTTGTCCTTTTGTATTACTTTTTTCTGACTTGCTATTACACGCCCTACACTTCCCTTATCGCGGAACTTGCCAAAAGCCAAAAGGAAAAGCTCGCGCTCTCAACTTGCATTTCCCTCACTTTCATCGTGGGAACGGCAATCTCCTACTTGGCTCCCGTCGTTTGGACGGCTTTCATTTCTTGCGGAACGGAACGAACGTTGGCGATGCGCCTGACTTTTGGAATTTTCAGCGCGCTGGCAGTCGGCCTGATGCTGGTTCCCGCCTACGCCCTGGACGAAAAGGAATACTGCGAGGCTTCGTCGCCGGAGCAAGGCTCGATGTTCTCCTCGCTCGCAAAAACTTTTTCAAACAAAAACTTTAGAGTCTTTGTCGGCCAGGACATGATTTATTGGTTCGCCCTAACGATGTTCCAAACGGGCCTGCCGTTTTTTGTCACCGCGCTCCTAAAGCTGCCGGAAACATACGCCTCGCCGATGTTCATAGGCTTGACGGCGGCCTCGCTTTTCTTCTACCTGCCGGTGAACGTTTTGGCAAAAAAATTCGGAAAGAAAAAAATTGTAATCGCGGCCTTCGCGTTTTTCGCGGCGGACTTTTTGTTCACCGGCCTTTGCGGCGAAAGGCTCGCCGTCGCGCCGCAAGTTCAGGCGGCGATAATCGTTTTGGCGGGCGCCTTTCCTATGGCGGCCTTTGG
>CADCDV010000047.1 GCA_902800255.1 uncultured Erysipelotrichaceae bacterium
TTCTCGCCAGGGACGTTGATGTTCGTGCTGACGAGGGCGAGGTTCTCATAACCGAATTCCTTGTTGCCGATGGAAATCGTGATGTTGCCGCTTGTTTTACCTGAATTGAGGATTCGTTTGAATTCCTCTGGATCATCGATGAAGGATAAGAGCTCTCTTAATTTGCTGGCGTCGTTAGCGAACTCTGGCTGCTTGTATAGCTCTTCTTGGCCATAAAGCTCCATACGTTCGGTGGCGAGCTTAGCGAAGACTCCCATGATCGCTTCGTAGATGAGTTCCTGGCCGACCATATAATCGGTTAGGGCCGGGCGAAGCGCCTCCATCTTCGAGACGACTTGGCTGAGCGGGGTTCCCGTAAGGCGGTCGTTAAGGAGTTTGACGGTCTTGACGACTTGGTCCACTCTCGTACCCTCTTCCATTAAGAAGGTCTTATTCTCGACGTAGCCTTTATCGGTAACGAACACAGCGGTTGCCGTATTGTTGCTAAGAGGGATGACCTGAACGCTCACAAGTCGCTCATCATCGACGCTTTGACCGATGACGACCGAAGCTAAGTTAGTCATCTGTGAGAGAATCTCGCAGGATTCTTTCATGACTTCCTCGACGCTCTTGGTCTTTTCGCTAAGGATGCTTTGAAGGGCGTGTTTGGCTTTGTCTTCAACGCCTCCGGTACGAAGGTTATCGACATAGTATTGATAGCCTTTCTCGGTTGGCACACGTCCGCCTGAAGTATGTGGCTTCTCGATGAAACCCATTTTCTCAAGGGCGTTCATCTCGTTGCGGATGGTCGCGCTGCTGATGTCGAGTTTGTATTTCGTCATCAGTGTCTTGCTGCCAATCGGCTCGGCATATCTGATGAAATACTCGACAATTAACTTGAGGATCTCGTCACGCCTAGTCATCTTTTGCTCTCCTTTTTAGCAGTCACACCTTTCTGGTGCTAACGATATTATATGGCGCTCTTTAGCACTGTCAATACACAAGTGCTAGAAAAATAAAAATCCCCTTTAGGGGGACTCTTAGCATATGCGCGTTTTCTATTTAAATAAGGATAATAATACGCGATCGAGCAGAAGGATTCCTTTGTCGGTGCAGCGCACTCTATCGCCCTCTAAAACCAAGAGGCCATCGGACTTTAGTTTATCGAGTTGCTCTTTGTAATCGTTTAAGAAGGAAGATCCGAAACGCTTCTCATAGTTCTCTAAAGAGAAACCTTCTTCGAGGCGGAGGTTTGTGAGGAAGAATTCCTCTTTCAAATCCTTTTCTGAAAGTGTCTCTCTTTCGCCTTCGAAGTCGCCTTTGAGATAGGAAAGAAGGTTCTTAGTGAAGGTGAATCGCTCACCGTTTAGGTAACCACTGGCACCTAGACCGGCAGCGTAATACTCTTCGTCATGCCAATAGGTGAGGTTATGGCGTGATTCAAAGCCAGGTTTCGCGAAGTTTGAGACCTCGTATCTCTTGTAACCCGCTTTTCTGAACTCTTTAAGGATGAGATCGTACTGGTTTGCAGCGTCCTCATCATCCATTTCTTTATACCCTTGGTTATGCCAAGAAGTGCCAGGATTGACGCTTAGGCAATAGGTCGAAAGATGAGGGACATCTAAGGATAAAAGCGCCACCACATCTTGCTTTACGTCTTCGAGAGTCTCAGTTGGGAGACCATAGATAAGGTCGCAGGTTATGTTAGTGAAACCACACTTTTTGGCCAGTTCCACTTTTTCTTTCGCTTCCTCGAAAGTATGGGCCCTGCCCATCAATTTCAGGAACTTCGTATGAGAGCTTTCGACACCGATGGAGAGACGGTTAACGCCACATTCGCGCATGATCAAAAGCTTTTCTTCCGTCAGATTTTCTGGGTTGGCCTCAATCGTGAATTCGTAGTCGGATTTGTTGAGGTATGTCGAGAGTTTGCTAAGGACCTTCTTAAGCAGGTCGGCTGGCAAAGACGAAGGCGTTCCACCGCCAACATAAACTGTCTTTAGAGACTTATCGATGCCAAGGCCATCTAATTGCTCAATGAGCCTTTCGACATAAGAAAAGGCCCACTCTTCTTGGTAAAGGACTTTCGTGAAGTCACAATACCCGCAGATATGGGCGCAAAATGGAATGTGAACGTATAAAGATTCGGCCACAGCTATTCTTTGTCTTCTTTTTCTTCGAAAACAGCAGCTTCTTCAGGATGCTCTTCGGCGTAACGGCGCATCGCTTCGGCGGTTGCTTCGTCGAGGACTTCTTCGGTAGCGCGGGAAACTTCTTCCTCAGCCACTTCTTTCTCAGTTGGGCGATCGGCGTCTTTCTCAAGCTCGCGGGCGGCTTCATTCATCTGCTGAAGGGTCTCTTCGTCGGTGATGTCGGTGACGAGACGGTTGACCTCTTCCTCAGCGATTTCTTTGTCGCTTTTTGGCTTTTCGGTGTTCTGGAAAGGCTTGACGTATTTCTTTACAAGAATGACACCAATAACGATGAGGCCGAAGAATATGACTATAGCAAGGACTGTAAATAATGGACTTTTGAAGAAGTCATCAATGCTAGCGTAGGTTCTCATTTCTTTTCTCCTTTAGTGGCTGGACGGTAAACGAATTTGTTCTTCACTTGGAGTTGTTCGTAATATCCTTCGCTGGCCAAGTGGTCCATCGAAGTACGGGCTGTCTCATAAGCGCAACGGCAGAAAGATTTGTACTGCTGGATCGTGTAATAACGGCCAGGAGTGCAATGGTTGGCAAGGAAGGTCGACTGTTTTCTGTTGAGGCTTGGATTAGTCTCTAAGAGATAGCGGACGTATTCCTTCACTTCCTTATCGCTCAAAGTGTTGGCTGGCACACCAAAACGGTAGCCAGGCGCGGCGGATGATGTCTCCATCATTTCTTCTGGAGTGATGAATCCGCTTGGTTTTAGAGCGTTCTTCGGTTCTTTCTTCTCTATTACCGGTTCTTCGACGACCGGGGTTTCCTCTACTGGAGCAGGTTCTTCAACCTCAGCTTCTTCCTCAAAGGCAGGCTCCTCAATTTTAGGTTCCTCAATACGAGGTTCTTCAAGAGGCGTCGCAGGTTTGATGATTTCCTCTGCCCTCTTCTCCTCTTCTGGGGAAAGGGTTTCGTACTCTTCCTTGTAATGGGAGACGCGAGCTTGCTGGATTTGTTCCTTAAGAACGTCGAGCAAACGGTTGAGGGAATTCATGCAGGCGAAGATAAAGTAGGTCAAATCGCCGTTTTTCTTGGATTCTTTGATCGATTCCATGATGGCGTGATCGCTAAGAAGTCCCTCAAGAGGAAGCATGAAAGCGCTGTTGCCACTGCTTCCGCCAGCATAAACATCCTTCGCTAAAAGGATGGATAACGGGTAATTGAGGTCATCGAATGGCTGGATATACGCAACATAGAATAAAGCCGCCAAGGTATTGATAAGCAGCTTATCGGTTCCTTTGAGCATCCCAAAGAGACGATCCATCATGGCTTCGATGTCTCTGGCCGGGGCTTTGTCATAGTCATAGCCGTTGATGATCGAGGTCGGACGGTACTCGCTTGGACCTTCTTCGCGGTAGAACTTGGTGAGTTCTGGCACACCAAGAAGATAGGTGAAAGCGTCAGCTAAGAAATTGTCATCTGGTGGGATGAGCCTTTGATCCTCGGCAAGATAATGGTCGAGGGTGTGAAGATAATGGATGACCGGCGTATGGGTTGGGGCATCTTCGCGGTAGGTTCCGTTAAGCAAAGCCCTAGTCGAGATATCGCTGATCTCCACTCCTTGATAAACCGAAATAGCACGGAGCCATGGGAAGAAAGCGTTCTTCCTGACTTCATATTTTGCCTCCTCGTCAAGTCCACGATAGAGACGAAGCGTGTTATCAATCTTATTCTCAAACAAGGTGATCTTGTCATTGATCGCCGGGGTGAGAGTGACATAAAGCGGAGTTCTGTTGATCAAATAGATAGGAAGCTGGTAACGATACTGCTTTCTATACTCTTCTTGCTCATTCCAAAAGGAATCGACGAACGTCGTGTTCAAAGCGCGAGATAATTCGCGTCGATTAAGATACTTCTCGTCGGTATAGAGATCCGTGTATTTAGTTGACATACGACCATATTATAGGCAAAAGCGGTATGCGAAACAATACGATAACTAAAAAACTACTAAAAGTGAGTGGCAATTATATTGATTATGAAAGGTAGCGTGCTACTTTTCGTTGCTTTCGTCGATGGAAAGGAGCGCCATGAATGCCTCTTGCGGAACCTCGACGGAACCGATGGCTTTCATTCTCTTTTTGCCCTCTTTTTGCTTCTCTAAAAGTTTCTTCTTACGGGATATGTCTCCACCATAGCATTTGGCGAGAACGTCCTTACGAACGGACTTGATGTCGCTTCTAGCGATGACTTTGCCATTGATGGCAGCCTGAAGAGGGACTTCGAATTGCTGCTTAGGGATGATTTCTTTGAGTTTTGAGACGATGGCAAGACCCCTGCCATAGGCGCTCTTGCGGTAAACGACTGTGCTTAAAGCGTCGATCGGGTCGCCATTTAGATAGATATCCATCTTGGCGAGGTCGCTTGGCCTAAAGCCATCGAGTGTGTAGTCGAGCGAGGCGTATCCGCGGGAGACGCTCTTAAGGCGATCGAAGAAATTGAAGATGATCTCGCTTAATGGGATGAGGTACTTCAACGTCTCTCTCGTATCGTCGAAATAGATGAGGTCTTGGTAGATGCCACGCTTATCCTGGCAAAGCTGCATGATGGCGCCTACGTATTCTTTTGGCGTCATGATCGAGGCCATGACATAAGGCTCTTCGATGCTCTTAATCTTCGATGGCTCCGGCATTTCGCTTGGGTTATCGATGGTTAAAACCTCACCATTGGTGAGATTGACTCTGTATTTGACCGATGGCGCAGTGAGGATGAGGTTAAGGTTATATTCCCTCTCAAGTCGTTCTTGGATGACGTCCATGTGGAGAAGACCTAAGAAACCGGCACGGAAGCCAAAGCCAAGGGCCTTTGAACTTTCTGGTTCATAAACGAGGGAAGCGTCATTCAAAGTAAGCTTCTCAAGGGCTTCCTTCAAATCGCCGTATTTCTGAGAATCGACTGGGTAAAGGCCGCAATAAACCATTGGCATGATTTTGCGGTAGCCAGGCAATGGTTCTTTGGCTGGTTTGTTCTCCAAAGTGACGGTCTCACCTGGGAAAACATCTTTGATGTCTTTGATTGTCGCGGTCAAATAGCCGACCTCACCACATTCAAGAACGCCGGTTGAGAGTTCTTTTGGAGTACGGATGCCGATTTCGGTGACGGTGTATGTTTTGCCGCTTTGCATAAGGCGGATCTTATCGCCGACTTTGACGCGGCCGTTTTTGACACGAATTA
>CADCDV010000048.1 GCA_902800255.1 uncultured Erysipelotrichaceae bacterium
ACAGGTTTCACATCGTAGTTTTTCTTCTGCGCAGCCTCCTGCTCCATTTGCTGTGTTGCAAACAAAGACCTTACAAATGCGAGCATCTTGCGAAGCATCTGTCTGATGATGACCTCAAGGTGTTTGTCAGAGATGCCGATGCCTTGAGCGGCATAGACCTTCTGGATTTCCTTGATCATGTAGACCTGGACCTTCTCGATTGAGGAGACCTCAAGGAGGGCTTTAGGATTGATAGCACCTTCGGTGATCTTTCCGCCAGCTTCGATAGTGTCGCCTTTCTTGACGCGGAGACGGGAACCGTAATCGGTGACGTAGGTCTTGACCTCTGGTTCATCTTGCTCGGCGGTTGTCTTGCTTAGAGACACAATCTTGACCTCGCTTCTGCCATCGCCCTTGTCGATGATCTCGCTGACGGTGCCATCGATCTCAGAGATCTTGGCTTCGCCTTTTGGATTACGGGATTCGACGAGCTCTTGGACACGTGGAAGACCTTGGGTGATATCGGTCGTAGCCATACCACCGGTGTGGAAGACTCGCATGGTGAGCTGGGTACCAGGTTCACCGATGGACTGAGCGGCCATGATACCGACGGCCTCGCCAAGTTCGACGAGGTGGCCAGTGGCCATGTTAAGACCATAACAGTGCTGGCAAACGCCATTCTTGGTCTGGCAGGTGAAGAGAGAACGGATCTCGACTTCGGTGATGCCTTCTTTGACGATACGCTTGGCATCTTCCTCGGTGATGAGGGTGTTGCCTTTCACAAGGACCTCACCGGTCTTTGGAGAGATGACATCGTGCATGGCGTAACGGCCAACGAGACGGTCCTCGAGTTTGACAAGGACAATCTTCCTCACGGACGACGACGTCCTGAGCGACGTCGACGAGACGTCTAGTGAGATAGCCAGAGTCAGCGGTCTTAAGAGCGGTATCGGCACCACCCTTACGGGAACCGTGGGTATTGTGGAAGTATTCGGCGATGGATAAGCCTTGGCGGTAAGAGGAGACGATTGGCATTTCGTAGACGTAGTCTTTGTGGGCGCTGCCACGAGCAGCGGCGACAAGGCCCTTCATACCTTCAAGCTGGTTGAAGTTATCGATGGAGCCACGGGAACCAGAGTCAAGCATGATGATGACTGGGTTCTGCTTCTGGTCTGGGCGGGCGACGTGTTTCTTAATGAGTTCACGGACGCCTTCGGTGCAGTTCTGCCAAAGCTCAACGACCTTCTCATGACGCTCATCCTCGGAGAGGAAGCCTTTGTCATAGGCAAGGTGGTTGATGTGGGCGACTTTCTCGCGGTATTCCTCGACGAGCTCTTCTTTGCCACTCACTGGGGTGATGTCGCTAAGAGAGACGGTGACGGAGGAAAGGGTTGAGTATTTGAAGCCCTGATCCTTGATCTTGTCAAGGACGGCGCTGGTTTTGCTTGGATATGGTTCAAGAAGGAGCTTCTTGATGGTTTCCATAGCGCTAGAAGCATCGCTAAGTCCGCCTTGGACGTTGTTATGGGCCTCAAGGGCGTTCTTAAGGATGTAGTTGTGTTTGTTCTCGGTGTTTAAGGTACCGTTGCTATTTGAGACTTCCATCTCTTTCTCAACGAGGTCGCTGACGCGGTTGAGGAAGCTGACTGGGTTGCTCTTGTCGGTAGCCTGATACTCATCGGAGATATCCTGGAGCCTCTTGACGAAGCCATCCTCGTTCATGTCGTACTTGTGGAAGACAAGGTCGATGATGGTGCCAAGGTCCTTCTTCTTGATTGGTTGACGAAGTGGGGTATTGGCGATGATCTCTGGGATGTTGCTTCCCATTGGGACGAACCAGGATTTGATTTCATCAAGTGAGGCGCCTGGTTTGGCGTTGATGTAGTTGAAATCATCTGGGAAGATCTCGTTGAAGATGAGCTTACCGACTGTGGTGATGAGGTATTTGCCACGGCAATAGAATGGAAGACCATATTCCTTGATGTTGTCTGGATCAGACTCTGGAGCGAAGGTCTTATGGATTCTTTCGGCACGGATGGCGATACGGTTATGGAGGGAGATGAGTCCGCTTTCGTAAGCGTCGATGACTTCGTTGACGTGGGAGAAGACCTTGCCTTCGAGGGCAGCGAACTGCTCGTCTTTGAGGGCCTTGTCTTCGTTGATCCTCTTCTCATCCTCATCATAGATGGTGATGGAACGGAGGGTCTTGGCACGGGTAAGGAAGTCAGCTTTGCTCTCTTCCTGGGTGAGGTAGTAGTTACCAAGAATCATGTCTTGGCCAGGGATGACGATTGGTTTGCCGTCTTTTGGACCAAGGATGTTATTGGAGGCAAGCATGAGGTTAAGGGCCTCTTCTTGCGCGGCTTTTCCTAAAGGAACGTGGACAGCCATTTGGTCACCGTCGAAGTCAGCGTTGAAGCCAGGGCAGACGAGTGGGTGCAAACGGATGGCGTGGCCATCGACAAGCACAGGCTGGAAGGCTTGGATGCCTAAACGGTGAAGGGTTGGAGCACGGTTAAGGAGAACTGGGTGTTGGGAGACGATCTTCTCAACGATATCGAAGACGACAGAGTCGTAACGGTCGATGATCTTATCGGCTTGCTTGTGGGCGTTCACGTAGCCATCTTTGATGAGGTGGGCGGCAATGAACGGACGGAGAAGCTGGATGGCCATCTCTCTTGGGAGACCGCACTGGTACATCTTAAGGGATGGACCGACGGCGATGACGGAACGGCCGGAGTAGTCGACACGTTTGCCAAGGAGGTTCTGACGGAAACGGCCCTGCTTGCCTTTGAGTCCGCTAGAGAGGGACTTGAGTGGGCGGCCGTTAGGGCCAGTGACTGGCTTGTTTCTACGACCATTGTCGATAAGGGCGTCCACCGCTTCCTGAAGCATACGCTTCTCGTTCATGAGAATGACGTATGGAGCGTTCATGTCGATGAGCTTCTTAAGACGTGTATTACGGGAGATGACACGACGATAGAGATCGTTGAGGTCGCTCGCCGCGAAACGTCCGCCATCGAGCTGAAGCATTGGGCGGAGATCCGGTGGGATGACTGGGATGACATCGAGAACCATCCATTCTGGCTTCTGTTTGGAATCACGGAAGGCCTGGATGACCTCAAGTCTCTTGGCAGCCTTCAAACGGTTCTGACCGGTTGAGGTTCTGACGATTTCGCTGACCTCGTCGAAGGTCTTATCAAGGTCGACTTCGTGGAGAAGTTTCTTGATGGCGTCGGCGCCTTCGCCGAATTCGGCACCAGTGTGCTTGCTGATGAAGGCGGCGGCTGTGAAGAAGTCGAAGGTTTCGTTTCTGTTGCTGATCTTCTCGATGAGCTCATCGGCTTTGAGAACATCGCCTGGCCACCTTTCGGTGTCGATCTTGTCTTTGAAGGACTCGATGCAGGCGACGAACTTTTCTCTTGCGGAAGTCTCGTCAAGGAAGTCTTTCTCCTTAAGGACATCGGACATCGCTGGATCGGAGCCACGTAAAACGACGTGGGCAGCGAAGTAGACGATTTCCTCTAATTGCTTAGCTGGGATGCCAAGGATAAGAGCCATACGGGATGGGATGCCTTTGAGGTACCAGATGTGGGTGCATGGGGTGGAAAGTTCGATGTGGCCGAATCTTTCACGTCTCCACTCCTTGGAGATAACCTCGACACCGCACTTCTCGCAGGTGATGCCTTGGAAACGGATTTTCTTATATTTGCCGCAATGGCATTCGTAGTCTTTGCTAGGTCCGAAGATCTTCTCGCAGAAAAGACCTCCTGGTTCTGGCTTCTGAGAACGGTAGTTGATGGTCTCTGGGCGAGTGACCTCACCGTGACTCCAGCTACGGATCTCTTCAGGGGAAGCAAGGCCAACTTGCATGGCCGCTAAAGCGTTGATATCAAACATGTTCTGCTTTCCTCCTTATTATTCAGCGTCTCCGGCTGGGAATCTCGATGAGACGGAAAGGCCTTCTTCGAGGGCTTGCTCAGCTTCGGTTGCGCTATCTTCGATGGCCTCCACTGCCGCTTGAGTCTCTTCTTCGCCACGTGGGGAAGTGAGGTTACGGATGGCGGTGTTGACCTTACGCTCTTCAATGAGAGACTGCTTGGCAAGGGTATCCATGTCGATCTTCTCGCCGGCGTGGTCATAGAGAGCGACTTTCATACCAAGGCCTTTGAGCTCTTTGGTGAAGACCTTGAAGGCTTCTGGCATGCCAGGGAGTGGGAGAGCGGTACGTTTGATGATGGATTCGTAGGTCTTGCGACGGCCGACTCTATCATCGGATTTGACGGTGATCATCTCTTGGAGGACGTGAGCGGCGCCATAGGCTTCGAGGGCCCAGACTTCCATTTCGCCGAAACGTTGTCCACCATTCTGGGCTTTGCCGCCTAGAGGCTGCTGGGTAACGAGGGAATATGGACCAGTCGCACGGGCGTGTAACTTATCGTCGACCATGTGGACGAGTTTGATCATGTACTGGACGCCGACGGAGATACGCTCTGGGAAGCGTTCGCCAGTCTGGCCATCATAGAGGATGGTCTTGCCATCGCTAGAGATGCCAGCCCTCTTCATGAGGTCAGCGATTTCTTTGTTGGACAAACCGTCGAAGATCGAGGTCGCTACGCGTAAGCCAAGCTTACGGCAGGCAAGACCAAGATGGATCTCGAAGATTTGACCGATGTTCATACGGGACGGAACGCCCATAGGTGAAAGCATCAAATCGATTGGGGTGCCATCTGGAAGGAATGGCATATCCTCGACTGGGAGGATCTTGGAGATAACACCTTTGTTACCGTGACGGCCGGACATCTTGTCGCCTTCGGAGATCTTTCTCTTCTGGACGCGAAGATGGCCATGAGAAGCTTCTCTTCTGGGGTGGATTCGCTTTGTCCTTTTGGTGTGATCTTACCAACGAGGATGTCGCCTTCTTTGACCTCGGCGCCTGGGACGACAATGCCGTCCTCATCGAGGTATTTCTTGGCGTCTTCACCGACGTTTGGAATATCGCGGGTGATATGTTCGTTGCCGAGTTTGGTCTCACGGCATTCAAGGTCATAGGCCTCGATGTGGATGGATGTGTAGGTATCATCCTTGACCATCTTCTCGGACATGATGATGGCGTCTTCGTAGTTATAACCGTGCCAGGTCATGTAAGCGATGAGGACGTTTTGGCCAAGGGCGAGTTCGCCATTCTTCATGGCTGGGCCATCAGCGATGACCTCCCCTGCTTTGATCTTGTCGCCGACCTTGACGATTGGGCACTGGTTGATGCAGGTACCCTGGTTAGAACGGTCGAACTTCTGGAGGTGGTATTCGTGGATACCGCCTTTTTCTTTGACTTTGATGGTGGCGCTGTCCATATAGGTGACTTCGCCATCTTCGCTAGCAACAACGGCTAAGCCGCTGTCTTTGGCGATCTTTCCTTCCATGCCAGTGCCAACATAGGCGATCGATGGACGGAGAAGAGGGAGAGCCTGACGCTGCATGTTCGAGCCCATGAGAGCACGGGTAGCGTCGTCATTCTCAAGGAATGGAATACAAGCGGCAGCGACGGAAACGATTTCTTTTGGGGAAACGTCGACGTAGCTGACTTCGTCAACTGGGGTGAGACCACTATCATCATCGTGTCTAGCGATGACTTCCTCATCAAGGAATTCCTTGACGGTTTCTTTGCCTTCGCCGAAATCGATATCGACTGGATCGCCTAAACGGACGTTAGCCTGGGCGATGAATAAGCCTCTTTCGTCGTCAGCGCTTAAGTATTCGGCTTTGTCGCTGACGTAGTAATGCATCTTGCCATCCTCGCCCTTCTTGCTCTTGACGATACGGTATGGGGCCTGGATGAAGCCATAGCTATTGATCTTAGCGTAGGTGCTGAGGTTGTTGATAAGACCGATGTTCTGGCCTTCTGGTGTCTCAATTGGGCAGATACGGCCATAGTGAGTATAGTGAACGTCACGAACCTCCATGGACGCACGGTCTCTAGAGAGACCGCCAGGACCTAAAGCGGAGATTCTTCTCTTGTTGGTAAGCTCAGCAAGTGGGTTGGTTTGATCCATGAACTGGGAGAGCTGGGAAGAAGCGAAGAATTCGCGGATAGCGGTCGTTAATGGACGGATATTGATAAGGGTTTGTGGCTTAGCGGATTCGAGGTCGGTGATGGACATCTTCTGCTGAACCGTCTTGCTCATCTTGGTGAGACCGATTCTGAACTGGGTCTGGAGAAGCTCGCCGACGCAGCGGACACGTCTGTTACCAAGGTGGTCGATATCATCGGTCTGGCCAAGGCCATCCATGATGTTGCAGAAATAAGAGAAGCAAGCGACCATGTCACTGATGGTGACGTGGGTGACGCCGGCAAGGTTAAGGTCGGTACCGATCATGGTGACGATGTCATCTTTCTTGCCGACTTTATCGTGCGCGTAAACCTTAATAATATTGACGGTGCTATGGGTATCAAGCGCGGTGTTGACATTGAGGGTCTTGGTGAAATGCTTTGGGCTGTTCTCGAAGAATTCGATGTCACGGAGATGCTGGACGTCATCTTTGGTGAGGGTGTGTCCCTTGATGAATGGCTCGCCATCCTCGTTACAGACTTTTTCGCCATTGTCGTCGATGATATCCTCAGCAAGGACACGGCCTGGAAGTCTCTCGTAAAGACCGAGCTTCTGGGCGTATTTGAAACGTCCAGCGCGGCCAAGGTCGTATCTCTTTGGATCGAAGAATTTCTGCACTAAGAAATTCTCGACGCCTTCTTTGGTGACAGGCTCGCCTGGTTTGAGTTTCTGGAAGATTTCGATTAAGGCTTTGTTCGAGCTCTCGGAGGTGTCTTTGGCGAGGGTGCCTCTTAAGGCCTCGGTGTCGCCGAAGAGTTCCTTGATGGTTTCGAAATCCTTGGTGAAAACGGTGCCATCTTCCTTCTTCTCTTTTGGTCCCTGGTCTAAGCCAAGAGCCTTGAAAAGAATGGTGGCTGGCATCTTTCTCTGACGGTCGATACGAACCCACATAAGACCATGGGAGTCGGTTTCGAACTGGAGCCAGGTACCACGGGTTGGGATGATTTCGCCAGTGTACATATGGACACCTTGTTTGGTGTCGAAAGTATCGCCGAAATAAGCGCCTGGGGATCTGACGATCTGAGAGACGATGACACGTTCTGCGCCATTAACGATGAAGGTTCCGGATTCGGTCATCATTGGGACATCGCCCATGAAGACTTCGGCACCTTCTTTGAGAGTACCGGTTTTCTTATTGAAAATACGTAATGTGACCTTAAGCTTGCTTGAATAAGTAAGGTCGTTTTCTTTGCACTCGAGTGGTCCGTATTCTGGCTCCTCGAAGCGGGAATCGACGTATTGGATTTCCGTTGTGTTAGCGTAGTTGGCGATCGGGAAGACTTCTTTGAAGACCTCATCGATGCCGCTCTTGAGGAAGAGCTTGAAGGACTCAGTCTGAATCTCAACCAAATATGGGAGTTCGAGAGAGCCGGAGATTTTTGAGAAGTCAAGACGGCCATTAAGCCTCGTTGGGTACTTCTCAAGGTAGTCTTTAACTGCGTTGTTTGCTTTTGCTGCCATTAAATTAGCTCCTTTTTGTCACTTGCTTTGATGACGAGATAACCTTTTTTCTTTGTAAGAACCTCTACCTTATTAAATAGGGAAAATAGATGTTCTTTCACGCTGAGGGCGCCTTGCTTGACCCTGATGACGATGATGAGAGAACCATCTTTCGTAAGATGTTCCCCTGCTTCGTCATAGATCTTGTAGGTGACCTTCTTCCCTGCCCTGATAGGAGGGTTAGAGATTATCGTGTCATAGATGGAGTTGATGTTGAGGTAAACGTCGCTATTGACGATCTCTACCTGAGACGAAACGCCCAAGATATCGGCGTTCTTTTTGCTCAGTTCGAGGGCCCTAACATTCACATCTGCTAACGTTATGAATCTGTTAGGGTCGAGGTGGGCGAGTATTAGTCCGATTGGTCCCACTCCACACCCAAGGTCGAGAATCTTTCTCCCTAAAGAGAGATTGGCGATGGTTTCAAGCAATATCCTAGTGCCATCGTCGAGCCCTCTTTTGCTGAAGACTCCAAGGTCGCTTTTAAGATGATAGGTTTCACCTAGGAGCGAAAACTCCATGGTGATATCTTGGTGGCCTAACTCTTCCACGTTATCGAAGTATTGGGCCATGTCGCTACCTCCTTTAAAGCGCCAAAACCCTACCCAAAGATGACGAGTCCTTGGGCAGGGTAGGTAAATAATTGTTTAACGAAACTATTTGATTTCGATTTCGGCACCGGCGTCTTTGAGGACTTTGCCGTGGGCCTCAGCCTCGACTGGGCTGATCTTCTCTTTGATGGCGCATGGGCAAGCATCAACGAGCTTCTTGGCATCCATAAGGCCAAGACCGGTGATGGTCTGGACAGCCTTGATGACGGCGACTTTGCCGGCGGTTCCAAGTCCCTTTAAGAATAAGGAGACCTCGGATGGGCCCTTCTTGGCGGACTCTTCTTCCTCGGCAGGAGCGGCAGCGGCCACTGGGGCAGCGGCGGTGACACCGAATTCTTCCTCGACAGCTTTGACGAGGTTGCTAAGCTCAAGCGCGCTCATTTGCTTGAGGGTGTCAATGATTTGTTCATTGGTTAACTTTTCAGCCATTGTTTTTTCCTCCATTAGTTGGCAGGCGTCTCGGCTGGGGCTGGGGCCTCAGCAGGAGCGCCATTCTTTTCGGCGACAGATTTGATTGCTCTGGCGAAACCAGAGATTGGTTCGTTGAGAACCATGCAGAACATCGAGAGCAATTGCTCCTTGGTTGGGAGCTTGGCGACAGCTTTTAAGCCTTTGGCATCGACGACCTGACCTTCGACGTATCCACCTTTGAGAACAAGATTCTCGTGGCCACGGCTGTACTTGTAGATGATGTTGACGCCGGAGCTGGTTTCTGGTGAGAAGACAAAGGCATTCGGGCCTTCGAGGAATTCATCGAGACCTTCGATGTTGTTCTCTTTGAGGGCTCTGCGGACCATGGTGTTTTTGAAGACACCGAAGTGAGCATTCTTCTCAGCGAGTTTACGGCGAAGTTCGGTGAGCTCGGCCACGGTCAAGCCATGATAGCTGACAATGGCGATGGCTTTGCTATTCTGGATGCCTTCGGAGATGGTCTTAACAGCATCTTGTTTAGCTTGGAGTGCTTTTTCGTTCATCGTAGTTCCTCCTTTCTTTATCGACTGTATGTGAAGCTTGGTATAACTAGTGGGTTATGAATTAAATGGTATCCTCCGCAACGTGTATTTATTAAGGCACTTGCCCGTTGCTCTCTTAGGTATAACAAGCAATTCACCAAATTTGGTGTTTGCCAAGAATCTTAGTTCTTAGCTTCAAAGGTGAGCTTCATGCCTGGGCCCATGGTTGTGTGAAGGACGCAGGATTTGATGAATTTACCTTTGACGGTGCTCGGACGGGATTTGGCGATGGTCTCGGTAACGGTGTTGAGGTTATCGATGATCTTCGCTTTCTTCGAAGGAGCAGCGAGCGATGGAGATGTTGAGGTTGCCATCGCGGTCGACACGGTAGGCGATCTTACCACGTTTGATCTCGCTGATAGCGGTAGCGAGGTCCATGGTGACGGTTCCGGTCTTTGGGTTTGGCATCAAGCCTTTTGGACCAAGGATGCGGCCCATACCCATTTTGCCAAGCTCACCCATCATATCTGGGGTAGCGACCATGACATCGAATCCGAACCAGTTTTCGTTGAGGATCTTCTCGAGCATGTCTTTGGCACCGACGAAGTCAGCACCGGCGGCTTTGGCTTCTTCCTGCTTGTTGTTGGTGATGGCTAAGATCTTCTTGGTCTTACCATTGCCATGAGGAAGGGCTAAGGTGCCACGGATAAGCTGGTCGGCTTTGGTTGGGTCGACATTGAGCGCGAAGCTGATGTCGATGGTGCTATCGAACTTGGTGGTGCTGGTCTTCTTGATGAGGGCAGCAGCTTCTTCGATAGTGTATTCTTTGCTGGCGTCGATGAGAGCGGCGGCGGCGTTATATTTCTTGAAGTGTTTCATGTTTCGCCTCCTCCTTATTTCTCGTCAATGGTGATGCCCATGTTGCGGGCACTGCCGGCGATGATCTTCTTGGCCGCCTCGATATCGTTGGCGTTGAGATCTGGCATCTTGTAGTTAGCGATCTCTTCAAGCTGAGCCTGGGAGATGTGACCGACAATCTGCTTTGGGTTGCCGGAGCCTTTTTCAAGGCCAGCAGCCTTCAAGATGAGCTCTCTAGCTGGAGTCGTCTTGATTTCGAAGTCGTAGGACTTATCTTCATAAGCCGTGATGATGACAGGGACGACCTGACCCTTTCTGTCAGCGGTCTTCGCATTGAAGTCGGTGCAGAACTTGGCCATCTGAACACCCGCAGAAGCGAGTTTTGGACCTGGATGGGCATCTCCGCCAGGGAGCTCCATCTTAAGTCTCTTAGCGATTCTTTTTGCCATGTGTTTCCTCCTTTTGGAAATTAGCATGCAGTGGCTTATCGGAACGCCGCTAAACGTTCCTACCACGCTCCACGCATATACAAATAGCGTGCGGATATAAATATACGCGTGTGAAATCTGTGTTTCAACAAGAAAATGAAGAATTTGTTTTATTAGGCTCCATCGAGGTTTTTCAAATATTCAAAAATCCCTGCAAAAAAGCAAAAAATCCCCTGCAAAACCCCAATATTCTTCATTAATAGGCCCTTCAGAAAAAAGTTTTTTGATCTCTTTGGACGAGTCAAATCGCCCTCATGTATCTTGATGTGCACATACGGAAATATCGTGTATAATGGGCACATGAAAAAGAACCGTGTAGCCAAATTAACTGTTTTGCTTGCAGGCATTTTTTCGCTTGCGAGCTGCGATCTCGGAGCCTTCATCAGGATCCTTGATAGCCTCTCCCCATCTAGCGGAGAACTCGACAATCCCCGTGAGCATTTGAGCATTGCCCTCGATTACCAAGAAGGCGAGCATTTCGCCGCCACCGAAACCAAATACACCTACGAGGACATCAATGATTCGACTGGCAATTTCCCATGCCGTTCGTATGGCAACGTCAAGCTTCTCGTCATTCCTGTGAAGATCAGAGGCTATGAAAGCATCGCCACTCAAACGAACATCGATAGACTCAATAACGCTTTCTTTGGAAATACCGAGGATACCGGATGGGAATCCGTTTCTTCCTTCTACAAGAAATCCTCCTATGGCGCCCTTAACTTCAGCGGCGTCGTTGCCGATCAATGGTATGACTGCGGTTACACGACCAATCAGCTTACAAATCTCACTGCCCCTGCTGGCACACAAAACGCGAGTTCTTATGACCCAACCTGGACCATCCTTGAAGGAGCGGTCAGCTGGTACAAGCAAACCTATCATGACAACTGCACCCAATTCGATATTGACCATGATGGCCTTATCGATGGTGTTTGGCTTGTCTATGGTTGCCCAAACCAGAAGAACGGATCAGGCCTAAACGAAAGACTTTTCTGGGCCTACAACTACAAAGACTATTCGGTAACGAATAGAGTTCAGTCTAATCCAGTCGGATATAGCTACTGCTGGGCTTCTTATGACTTCATGGATGCTGGCGGATATGGCTCAGGCGCCAAACAGGTTGATGCCCACACCTACATCCACGAAACAGGACACCTTATGGGTCTTGAGGATTACTACGTCGCAAGCAGAGAGCCAGGCGAAGAGAACTATGGACCTATGGGCGGTCTCGATATGATGGATTACAACATCCTCGACCACAATGCCTGGAGCAAATACTCCTATGGCTGGATCAAGCCTTATGTCGTCGATGATTCTTGTGAGATCGTCTTGAAACCAAGCGCCACCTCCGGTCAGGCCATCATCCTTCCAACCACTGGCGGATTCAATGGCAGTGCCTTCGACGAGTTCATCATGATGGAGTTCTACACCCCAGACCTTCTCAACTACCAAGACTCCTTTGTCGGATATGCCAGCTACCCTCACGGCTTCATTGAGAATGGCGTCCGTATCTATCACGTCGATGCCCGTATCGCGACGAAATCAACATTAGCCCCTAATGGCAGATACGATGATGATTTCGATGCTGAGACCGAAAGCGCACTCGTCGTGGCCAGCAACTCCAGCGCCTATAACAGAAAGAACGCTTCGAATTACCTCACTGGTGAATCAAGCCTTCCTAGTAATATCCTCAAGTTCCGTCTCATCCAAGAGCTCGACTGCACCCGCAAGAGGAACTTCGATACCGAAAAACAGACCGTCGCTGGAAATGAAATCGGTGTCTACGCTGATAACAGCACCCTCTTCCAGAACGATGATGTCTTTGACTATGAGACTTACAAAGAGAGCTTCCCAAATTACGTCAATGGTGGAAACAAAACGATGAACGACGGTACCTCTCTTCCATGGAGAGCGTCCTTCTCCGAGATGAGTGATAGCTCCATCAAAGTAACCATCACAAAACTCAGCTAATTAGTTATTCTGTTCAAGATTTGCAGGGGATTTATCATCCTCTGCTTTCTTTTTGTAGGCGTGCGTGAATAAAAGAATGATGATGCCTGCAAGGAGTATGCCCGCGAGGATATAGAAGTAATTGATGAAGCCAATCGCGTTATAAATCGTAGAAGACACAAGGTTGATGACACCGCAGAAGATGTAGGTCGCTCCTGTCGCTAAAGAGCAGGCTTTGGAGCAGGCTTTGATACCAACGATCTCTTGGGTGAAAAGGACGAGGCTTACAAGGCCAAAGCCATAGCCGGCACCTCTAAGGATGAAGACAACCCATAAGAGAGCGGTGAAGTTTGTTATTAGAGCGCTAGCAAGGACAGCGGAAAGCTGAATGCAGCATGCGAAGACAAGAATCCTCTTCTGAGTTTTGAAGATCTTGAGGAAAAGAGGAAGCATGAGCATGATGCCCATCTCAACTGCCACTCTGACAACCGTCCATATAGCGGTCTCTCCATCAGAGAGTCCACCACCGCCGGTCGTCATGAAGATCGGAAGGATGTAATTGAAGTTATTTAACGCGCCATAGAACAGAGCGCTGAAGATAAGCAAAAGCCAAACGTTTCCGTTCGAAAAGAATTCCTTGTTGCTGATCTTTTGCTCTGGGGTGACTTGGCCAAGCTTTTCTTCTTTTGGACGTTTGAGGAAGAAAGATATCGGAAGCATCGAAAGGATGAATATCGCACCGATATTGAAGAAGATCGTGTATCCGATCTTGTCTAAGAAGAAGTATCCAAAGAGGCTTCCGCATATATATGCGAGGGAACCCATGATTCTAATCGTGCTGAATGGGATGTTGTGTCTTTTAGCGGAGTTCGCACCCATGCCATCGATAAGGCCAAAGAAGCAGGAATTGTGCATGGCAGTCAAAATGGTGATCGGTAATAACCACCAGAAGCTCTGAGTGATGCCAAAGCAACCTAAGAAGATAGCTTCGAGAACAGAGATAAGCCTGATAAGGAAGACATTGTTCCTCCATGATGTTTCAAAGAAAGAATAAATGAAATTGCCTACGAAGAAGGCAAATGGAACGGAGGCCAAAAGGATTGATTTCTCAAGATCATTTAGGCCAGCGCAGCTAGCGAAATAAAGAGAAAAGAATGGGGTGAATAAAGCGTCACCGAAATATAGGGCAAAAGTGAGGAATCTATAGATGTGGGTGTTTTTCCTGCTCTCCATACTTAGACAAGACTAGCCTTAAGGCTAGCAAGTTCCTCCTTAAGAAGTCTCGCGGAC
The DNA here is from genome assembly GCA_902800255.1 of uncultured Erysipelotrichaceae bacterium. Classification (GTDB taxonomy): domain Bacteria; phylum Bacillota_I; class Bacilli_A; order RFN20; family CAG-826; genus UBA4951. The sequence continues at coordinate 13,737 of CADCDV010000048.1, forward strand.
ACTCCCCAACCAAACATTGAGAAGACACTCATGACGATGCAGAACGGGATGAAAATGACGGATGAAAAGGCAGCAATTGAAGCCGCGACCATCACTTTAACTGTGGCCATATAAAGGACACCATTCTGACTCTTGAAAACACGGGAAATCGGAATGGCATAAAAGACCTTTGCAGCGCCTGTGACACCTTTCCCAATCCAGGTGTTATGAGACAAGGAGGCGTACACAAAAGAGAAGGCCATATAACCCAAAATAAGAGCTAAGAAAGTGATGCCAACTTCATACCTTAACTCAAGGCTATATTTGAACCATTTGAAGCCATTCCAGGCGAAGATAAAAGAAGCGAATAATGCGACAATTGCAGTGAAAAGCCCTGACAAAACCGCCCTCTTTTTAACTTTTGAGAGAGTTAAGATTTTGCCTCTAGTTTCCTTTTGGGATTTGAGTTTTTTCTCTTCCAAAAGATAGTCGCAGCAGCTCTCGCAGAAGTAGTCATAACCCCCTACTTGTGGGTCATATGTATAGACGATTTCCTCGTATGGGTTTTTGAGGAATTCGCTTCTGATAACTTTCTCGGCTTTTCCGGTTCCGTAAACGTCTCCTTCAAGGATCGGTTTGCCGCATCTTGCACAGTGTCCGAGGACGAGTCTTTTCTTGGTCTTGGTGATCTTGATCGCAGTCTTTTTTGATGAGGTTGATGAGGCGATGAATTCATTGATATCGGCATCGAAGAATTTGGCGATCCTCTCAATGGTCTCGTCGTCTGGCAAACGAGACCCTTCACACCACTGCTCCACCAAAGCCGGAAGCACGCCTAAAGAAGCGGCTAGAACGCTTTTGGTCACCCCAACGTGGAAATCATAAACTACTCTTTTTGGAAAGGGAAAATGAAATCGCTTTTTTGAGGTAAACTTTTGTTTACTTGGTCGCCAAACCATCCAGAGGTTCATGTAAAAACAGGGAGATTTTTACTGTGCACAGGGTACAAAGTTTACTTAAAAAAGTAAGACAACATGGGGAAAATACCATTTTTGGCGAAAATACACGCTCACATGTAATTAAGTATTTTCCTTGTAAAATTTTTCCACGCGTGCGAAGATAATCGTGTCAAAAGCAAAACCGGAGTAATTCGGCGACGCAAAACTACAGGGCCCTTAGGGGTAGCCAGCTGCCGTTAAGGGAGTTGGCGGTTTTTATTTCTAGGAGACCTCGCTCCCCAAGCGGGCGTCTTTGACCGCCCGTCTATCCAAAGGAGCTGCGCTTAGTGAAAAAGAAGACGTACTTAATGGTAGGTTTGTTCCTAGCTGCGACACTCGCAGTCGGGTCTTTTTCTGCTGTTACGCTCGCTTGGATAGTACGCACCTCCGCGATTGATGGCATCAGAGTTGATGCTTCTTCCCTTGGCCTAAACCTCAACGATCAGAAACTCTATAAATACGTCTTCCCAAGATACAAAGATTCGAGTGGCAACGAGACCAATGTCGTCGACTACCTTTCCAAAGGCGAAGTCAAAGCCGTCTCTAATGACACGAACATGAATCCGCTCGACCCAACATACCTCAACATTCAGCACTTATTGAGCCAGGAAGGTATCGGCATCCTTAACACTAATCTCGTTTTGGAGTTTGATTTCACAATTATCTACACTACTTCAATCGATTTGTACGTTTATGCCGAAAGGGATTACGTTAACCAGTTCGTCAAGAGTTCTGACACCGCTCAGAGAGTCTCTGACTTCATCCATTTCGACTGCTTCAGCGAATCAGACATTTCTGGATATCTTGATGACCCACTCGAAAGCGAAGTCTTTACTGGTGATAACAGCACCACTTCATACAGCTTAATCAGCAACCCTTCCGGAATTGCAAGCGTCACTATCGACGGAGAACCGACAAACGATTACACCCGTGATGGAAAGATCATCACTTTCAACAGCGCCCCGGCCAACCATGCCGAAATCGTCGTCAATTACTCAACCATTTGGCACGCTGTCAAATATGCTTCCGAGCATAAGGCAAGCGCTTCCGATACAAAAACAGACACTTTCACTGCCGACGGAACTAACAAAGTTTTCACCACTTCTTTGTACCCACAATCTATCACCTCAGTAACGGTTGGTGGTGCGGCCGCTGAATTCACTTATTCTGACCAGGATATCACCCTCAATTCGATTCCTGCTGCCGATTCCGAGGTCGCAATCACTTATTCATACTCAAAGACCCATGACACCTTCCCATACAAGGAAAACAGGATGGTTATGGAGGATAGAAACCTCGTGCCGAATAGGCCAACTGAAGAAACCACAACCACCTTCAAGTTCTACCTCAACATCGAATACGATTACGATCTCGTTTCTTCTGACACCATTTTCAACTTCTTTGCTCCATTAAATCTTGGAAATACGTACAATCTCGACAAAGACTTCCGCCTTATCTTTGGCGTCAAGCAGGGGGCCAAATAATGGGTAGGGCACGTGTTCAAAGAATATGGACGATCGGTGCCATGACCATGGCTTCTTTAGTCGCGGTCACCATCGGTTTTAGCGCATACGTTACCGCTGCCGTTTTCAACAAAACGAAAAATCTTGAACCGACCGGCGGTGAAGTTGCTCTCCGTTCCTACTTCCAAAAAGGCTCAGGAACAGATTTGGATCCATTCGTCATCTCGAGACCAATCCACTTCTACAACCTTTCTCGTCTTCAGAATCTCGGCGTTTTCTCCACTAAAACCCATTTCGTTTTGGGCTATGACCCGAATCATCCTGATGACATTTTTGGACAGGGCCAAGATACAAACCTGACATTCTATAAAGACAACTCATCAAGCGAGCTCGTTCAAGACCATACCCTTGACATGGAATCCATCTACTCATTGACTGATTCAATTGCTTCAATTGGTGATGAGTGCGCTCCATTCTACGGAGATTTCGATGGCCAAGGACTAGCAATCAAAAACTTGAGAATTTCTTCAAAACCAGAGGACGTTGGTGTTTTCGGCTACACTGCTCCTGGCTCTATCGTCCACGATGTCTATCTCATCAACCCTACTGTCACCGATGACGGATATGAAACGAACGCTGAAATTGCTCCAATGTTTGCGAACCCAAGCTTATACGGAGGAACAGTCACTTGGAATAGCGGTCAGAGCGCACACACTAGCGGAAGCGAACCTCTTACACTCACCTCTTCTTTTGATAACGTTGAAGTTCCTTTCGATAATAGCAACCCTAGGGTAAACATCACCGCTACCCTTCCAAATCTTCCGCAAAGCATGTCTAGCATCACTTG
>CADCDV010000049.1 GCA_902800255.1 uncultured Erysipelotrichaceae bacterium
GTTTTTCATGAAAAGCCTGATGGTGGCCCTATAGACTTTCTCGATGTTGTCTAACCTCATCTTCTCAGTTCTCATACGCAAAAAACCTCCTAAGTCGTCTGTATTTTAATTCGCAATATGTGCAAATGCCTGAAATATGCTTTCGAGAGTGTCTTCATTATAGCGCCTTTTGCCGACTTTGTTGGATTTTTTCGGAAAATATGGCAATAATTAGCCCATGAAAAACGCGCTAGTCTTCGACATCGATGGAACCCTCTGGGATTCGACTGGCCCAGTTGCTGAAGCCTGGGACATCGTCGGCATGAAAAGCAAATATCGTTTCCATGTCGCCAAAGAGCAGATCAAGCCATGCATGGGGCTTCCGATGAGCGAATTCCCAAAAAGGCTTTTCCCTCCGATGCCTGAGGAAGAGGCAAGCGCCCTCCTTAAGGAATCCCTTCTCTTTGAGAACAATTATCTTTATACCCATCCTGGAATGCTTTTTGAGGGAGTGGAAGAAACCCTTAAAACGCTATCCAAAGAATATGATCTCCTTGTCCTAAGCAACTGCCAGGTCGGCTACATCGAGGCTTTCTTGGCCGGAAGCAAGCTCGGACATCTTTTCAAAGACCACATTTGTTGGGGCGAGAATCTTCTTAGCAAAAGCGAGAACCTCCGTCTTTTGGTCAAAAGAGGCGGATACGAAAACGCGATGTATGTGGGGGATACCCTCTATGACGAGGAAGAGACCCATAAGGCCGGATACAAATTCGCCTTCGCTTCCTATGGTTTCGGCCATTCTTCCAAACCCGATTACGTATTAAAAAAATTTAGCGACCTGGTTGAGGCCGCTAAAGATGCTTTTAACGAATAGCTTTTGTCGCTTCGCCTTCGTTTTGAAGGGTGAATAATGCAGGCTCTGGCGTGTCTTTTGCAATGCTTTCGACATCCCATTTTGCCTCACTCTCATTGGTTTTTTTGCCTTTTTTGTGTTTATAAGACTGAAGGATATAGTTCTCGAATTTGAAAGAGAGCTCCTCAGTGGCAAGGCTATCGTTGAGGAAGGAGATGGTGCCGGTCAAAGCGCCGGCAGAAGGCTCATCATAGGCTTCGCTGACAATGACACCGGCTTTTCCTTTTCCTTCGATGAGGGAATGGACCCTATGTGCGCTATCATGAATCTCATCATCCATGATGGTTAGGCAATCAGAGGCCTTGTCGATCCAGTCTCTTTTGCTCTGGAAGACGTATTCTCTTCTAATGTTCGTTTTGAATTCGGTGCCTCTTTCGTAGATATTGACGACCGAACCTGTGCTTCTCGCCTCTACGAAAACCCAGCTCTCGTAGCCGTAGAGCTTGGCTTGCTCATCCTCGCCGATGATGACAAGGTGGGCGTAAGGGCATATCTCTTTCTCAAGGTTTGCAGCGTAGCGGGTGTCGATATAAAGGTTGATCTTGCTATTCCTGACCGTGTTCTCATGGAAAACGAACTCGTCTACTTTCGATTCGAGGACCAAGGTCTTTGGGGCCTCGTGGTCAGCGAGATTGACGATCTGATTGTAGTTTTTGAGTTTCTTTAGGGCCAACTCACGGTCGATTCCTGCTTTGACAGGGGAAGCGTTGTTCCCATTCGCGCAGCTCCCGAGAGTGACAAAAAAGAAAAGAGGTAGCAAGATACGTTTTCTCATACTTCGACAATTTTAATGTTTTATTCCAAAAAGGCAATCTTTATGGAGATACGCGCACTTTCTCGCTAAAATATTAGCCATGGACAACTACAAGACCCTGCTTGAAAAGAAGGAATACGATCTTCTCCTTTCCCTCACCGAAGGCGACCTTTCGCCAGCGGGACTTTCTTACCGTGCCTCGGCCTACCTCGCCAAAGGCGACGCCAAGCAAGCGTTCAATATCCTTAACGCCCATCGCGATGAGCTTTATAAGGTCAATCCCCTTAAGACGATGAAAAGCATTTTCGAGCTTCGTTTCATCCTCAAGGAGTTCGAGGAAGCCTATGACGATTTGGAGCATTTCGAGAACCTTCCATACGTCTCCCAAGAAGTGGAGGAATACCTTCACGCCCTCCCAAAACTCATCAGAACCGAAGAGAGGAACGCAAACCTCTCCGACAAATATAGCGAAGAGGAGATAATCGAGAAACTCTCGGACAAATCCGACGATTACGAAATCATCTCAACCCTCAATATCATCGGCCCTTGGAAGGCCAAGGATTATATCCCTTCCCTCTTGGCTTTGGTGAGGGGTCAGAAGTCGTCGCTAGTGAGGACGTACGCCCTCATGTATCTCATCGCAGCCAAATACGATAAAGAGATCGCTTTCTCTAAGAACGGCAAGACTTTCAACATCGTCCCGGCGAGAATCGACCCCCCATTCACCGGCAAGGAGTTCGTGGATTTTAGGGCGAAACTCGACGAGGCTATCAACGACCCATCCGTCTCTAACGTCGCCAAAAAGCTTCTCAACGATTACATCTTCGAGCTTTTCCCAGAGACCCTGCCTCTTGAAAAGGAAGGCGACGTCTACTTAATATCGTTCTCCGCTTTGGCGCACGAATACCTTTCGAGCGAATTCGATCTCCATAAGGAGTGTGAAGAAAAAGGCCTTAATGCCGATGCGGTGAAGGCCCTCATCGAAAAGGTAAAAGAAGTCCGTAAGGCAGAAAGCACTCTACATTACTGATTATTTTTCAAAGTATTTGTTAACTATCGTAAGATAGGCTATATTTATTCAGTTGCAAAAACTAAAGAGGTTTTGAATATGAAACACACCATTGAACAAATTACCCCTTCCCGCGTTAAGGTCACCGTCGACCTTGAGAAGGAAGTTTGGGTCGAGGCGCAAGAGAAGGCCTTCAACAAGGTCAGCGCCAAAGTCAGCGTCCCTGGCTTCCGTCCAGGCAAGGCTCCAAAGAACCTTCTCAAAGAGAGAGTCAACCAAGAAGCCGTCTACAATGAGGCCATCGATTCCGTGTTGAACCCAACGTTCGCCGAGATCATCAAAGAAACCAAGGTCCGTCCTTTCTTCCGCCCAGAAGTCGCCATCACCAAACTCAGCGACACTGAGCTTCAGTTAGACTATACCATCATCACCGTCCCAAGCGCCAAACTCGGTGCCTACAAGGGACTTAAGGCCGACCGTCCAGCCGATGCCGTCACCGATGCCGAAGTCGATGCAGCAGTGGCCAGACGTTTCGAGAGCAATGCCGAACTCGTTCTTGTCGAGCGTGAAGCCAAGATGGGCGACACCGTCACCATCGACTTCAATGGCTTCCTCCCAGATGAGAATGGCAACCTCAAGCCATTCGAAGGCGGCAAAGCCGACAACTACACCCTCGTCCTTGGCTCCCATTCCTTCATCCCTGGCTTCGAAGAGGCCGTCGTTGGCATGAAGAAAGACGAATCCAAGTCCTTCAAAGTCACCTTCCCAACCAACTACGTTAAGGAACTCGCCGGCAAAGAAGCCCAGTTCACCGTCGTCCTTCACGAAGTGAAAGAGAAGAAAGTCCCAGCCGCTGACGACGCTGCCGTCAAAGAGCTCGGCATCAAAGAAGTGAGTACCATCGCTGAACTCAAAGAGTTCGAGAAGAAGAACCTTCTTGAGCGCAAAGTCCGTGAGAGCGAAGACAAGTTCTATAACGCCATCTTGAACCAGATCGTTGAAGGCGCCACCTTCACCCTCGATCAGGACATCATCGCCAACGAAGCCGCTCAGAGTGAGAACAACCTCAAGAAACAGATTGAGCAGAACGGTCTCACCTTCGAGCAGTACCTCGAAATCACCGGCTCCAAGATCGAAGATCTCCGCGCTACCTTCATGAAGCAAGCCGAAACCAACCTCAAAGGCTACATCGTCATGAACGCCATCGCCGAAGCTGAAGACTTATTCATCAAAGATGCTGACGTCGATGCCGAAGTCAAAGCCATGGCCGAGCAGTACAAGATGAAAGAGGAAGAAATCCGCGGATTCATCAACCGTGACCTCGACGGATTCAAGAACAACCTCTTCCAGAAGAAAGTCCGTGGTTGGATCATCGCCAATTCCTCTAGCGCCGGCGCCAAGAAAGCCGCTGCCAAGAAGGAAGAAGCTCCAGCCGAAAAGAAGACTGAGAAGAAAGCCGCTCCAAAAGCCGCTGCCAAGAAACCAGCCGCCAAGAAGGCCAGCAAGTAAGGCTTAAGCCAAAGTTTTATGGGGTCTAGCAAAACAACTAGACCCTTTTCTATACTTTCTGAGCGTATTCCTAGCACTCTACTATTGAAAGTGCTAATACTATCCTTATAATAAGGACAAGGAGGAAAAACATGGACAACGAAGTAGAAAACACCAACACACTAGTCCTGCCTTTGCTCGTAACCCGCGGACTTGTGGTATTTCCTAATATGACAGAGTCGATTGAAGCCGGAAGACCTTATAGTGTCAAGGCCATCGACGTTGCCAGACGTGATAGCAATTCCCTTCTTTTCGTAGGCGTGCAGCGCCAACTCCAGAAAGATGAAGTGACAGGGGAAGAGGATGTCTATATGACAGCCACCCTTTGCCGCGTAGTGAATTTCGTCAACGCAAACGGCGTTTACCGCATCCGCGTAATCGGATCGAAGCGCGTTGCTTTGACTAATCTTAGATTCGATGATGGTACTTGGAAGGCCGAAGGTAAGGTCATACCTGATCTTTTAGGCGACCCAAACGAAGAGACCGCGCTTATCAGACGCATCGTCAAAGCGGTTGAGCAAACCCCAGCTATCGCCCACGATATCCCTAAGAGCGCCCTTAACGCTTTAGGAAGAGGCGAAACCCCAAACAATATCGGTGACACTCTTGCTGCCTATCTCAATTTCAGCATTGAGGACAAAATCCAGATTCTTGGAGAACCTGAGATCAATAAGAGGCTCTTAAAGATCGCTGAGCTTCTCAATGAGGCCCAGACCGTCAGCGAAATCGACAAAAAGCTCGACGAGACCGTCAGAAGCCGCGCTGAGAAATCGCAGAAGGAATACATTCTCCGTGAGAAGATGAAAGCTATCCGCGATCAGTATGACCCTCATGGCGGGCGAGCTATCGGCAGTCGTGAGATGCTGGATATTGATGAAGCTGAGTATGGCGGTGAGATGCTGTATATAAATAAGTCGAAGAAGCACCCCATGTGGGCCATGGAGTATTGTCGCGATGAGGG
>CADCDV010000050.1 GCA_902800255.1 uncultured Erysipelotrichaceae bacterium
CGCCTTTGATCACCTGCGCTGCAAACTCTTCTTTCGAAGAAGCGCAGTAAGCGTCCATATTGTCCAGATAAGGAAGGCAGTATTTCCTCATGTTATCCAACATATATACAAGCTGTTCGCCTTCCAGATTAGTCTCTGCTATGATGAGCCAGCTGATGCGGTCAGTACCGTTTTCGCGCATAAGACGGACCCAGATCTTACTGACCGAAGGCTCTATCTTGAGATATTCATTAAGCGCTTTATTAAGCTCGGGCGGATACTTATCAGGCTCGCCGACCTTGGCAGTGCCGTCGCCTCCGATGCCCATCTGCTGCGCTATGAGCTTTACCATGTCTTTTCCGAAAAGCACTTCCTCAACTCCGGGGTTGATGACAAAACCCGAAAGTCCCATCTTATCGGTCATAACGACCTCGATGAGATCGACGCCGCTTTAACCGAAGCCCGTAAGCATTCCGATGCTCCAACCATGATTCTTATCAACACCGTCATCGGTTATGGTTCTCCAAAAGCCGGAAGCCACACCACCCACGGTTCTCCTTTAGGAGAGGAATTAGGCGCTGCCACCAAGAAAGCCCTTGGTTTCGATTTCCCTCCATTCACTGTTCCAGAATCCACCTACGCCGAGTTCGATGAGAACCTTGGCAAGCGTGGTGCCAAAGCTTATGCCGATTACAAGGCTGCTTATGCTGCCTATGGCAAAGCCCATCCAGAAGAGTTCAAAGTCTTCGAAGCTGCCTTCAAGCGTGATGTCACCGGCTTCAAGTTCGCCGATCCATCCGTCGCCGAAAAACCAGAAGCCACCCGTAATTCCAGTGGCCGTATGCTCGTCGAAGTCGCTGCCAACATCCCATTCACCTTTGGTGGAAGTGCCGACGTTGCCTCCAGCGTCAAGACCGCTATCCCAGGCGACCCAGGCTTCGATGCCGAACACCGTTCCGCCAAGAACGTCAACTGGGGCATCCGTGAATTCGCCATGGCCGCTGCCCAAAACGGTATCTTGCTCCATGGCGGCTTAACAACCTACGTTGGCTGCTTCTTAGTCTTCAGCGACTATATGAAGAACGCCATCCGTATGAGCGCCATCCAGCACTTACCAGCCATTTATCTCTTCTCCCACGACAGCATCGCCGTTGGCGAAGATGGCCCAACCCACGAACCAATCGAGCAGCTTGTTGCCCTTAGAAGCATCCCAGGCGTCGAGGTTCTACGTCCAGCCGATACCAAAGAGTGCTTCGCCGCTTGGCGTTTAGCCCTTGAAACCAAAGATCACCCAGTCTGCCTTATCCTTTCCCGTCAGAACCTCCGCAACCTCGAGAATTCTTCTCTCAAGACCGTTGCCGATGGTGCCTACGTCGAAAAGAAAGAAGAGAATGCCGATCTTGAGCTCATTGCCTCCGGCAGTGAAGTGGGCCTTGCCCTTGATGCTGCCGCTCGTCTCAAAGAGAAAGGCATCAAAGCTAGCGTCATCTCCATGCCAAGCTGCGAGCGTTTCGATAAACTCCCACAGGAAAAGAAGGATGCCATCATCACCCTTCCAAAAGCCAAGCGCGTTGCTATCGAGATGTTAAGCGGACTCTCCTGGTACAAATATGCCGACAACGTCATCTCTCAAGATGAATTCGGCTACAGCGCTCCAGCCGATCAAGTCATGGATGTCTGTGGCTTCACCGCTGAGAAAGTCGCGGCCAAGATTGCCAAACTTATTGCCTAATACTTCCTTTGTAACAGCGATTTAAGTACAATAATCACATGAGCGATTTCTACTATCTCAACAATTACCAGCAAGCTGGAAAGATGGGTATCAACCGAAAAGCTTTCGAGAATATCGTCACCATCGCGAGCAACAATCTCCAAAATGTTAAGATCAACAACTATGGAGAAGCGCTTACCCGCCTTGGCAACATCATCTCAGCTGTCCGTCCGGTCAAAGCCTTCTTTAAGAAGGATGGCCGCGTGGATTTCATGCTGGACGTTGTGGTGGGAGATAACGTGACTGCGATCGCTGATCTTTGCACCTCGATCCAGGAAGAGGTTTCCAACAGCGTCTCGATGATGTGCGAAACCGTCCCTGTCTCTGTTGAGATTCGCGTCTCAAGATAGAAGCCAAAAAAGAAGTCTTCGAAAAAGAAGGCCAGAGCTGAGTAAGCAGGAAGATTACATAAGTAATAGTGGGCGCTACCAAAAAAGGTGGCGCCCTTTTTGTTTCCTCTTTCTCTTTTCGATAGATGTGATAAACTAAGACGCCTTTATTAGGAGGCTTGATCTTTATGGAAAAAACACTATCTCGCAACAAAGCTCATGAAGTCGCGCTCTTCGCGATTTATGATGTCCTGACCTATTCCCAAGCGAAGTTACCAGCTCCGATCGAGGATATCGTCAGCGGTTTGACCGAAAAGTCTTTTGCGGATAGTGACTTTTTTGTTAAGGAAATGGTTTTGGCCATGGTCAAGCATTACCAAGAGATCATCCCGATTTTTGAGAAAAACATGAGAAAGTGGACGTTTGATCGTCTTAACCTTCTCGAGCAAGCTTTGCTTTTGCTTGCATATTGCCAGTCTTATTACAGTGTCGAGAAAACAGATAAAGCCATCATCATCAATGTTTCAGTTGAGTTGGCCAAGAAGTATCTGAGCGATAACGACTATAAATTCGTTAATGCGATCCTGGATAAGGTTTTGGCCTAATGGAACAGAATAAGTATTTCAGCGTTACAGCGTTTAACACCCTCATCAAATCCAAAATCGATGGCGATGAGGAACTGCATAACGTCTACGTTAAAGGGGAGATTAGCAATTGGAAAAGCTATAACTCCGGCTTTTTCTTTGACCTCGTGGATGAGAAAAAGAGCGTGATTCCATGCATCCTTTGGAGCGACAACTATCTCTATTTGCCATTCGAACCTAAAAACGGAGATGAGGTTATCGCCTTAGGTTCCGTAAGCGTGTACGTAGGAAGAGGTCGCTACAATTTCACCGTCAAAACACTAGAAAAGTTCGGTCAGGGCGCTGCTTTGCTTGCCCTTGAGGCGCTTAAGAAGAAACTTCAGGCTGAGGGTTTGTTCGATATTTCTCACAAAAAGCCGATCCCAGAGTTCCCTAAGAGCATCGGATTGATCGTAGGGGATAAGAGCGCTGCTGAGGCCGACCTCATCAAAAACATCTCCAGACGCTGGCCTTTGTGCGAAATTCTCGTTTTTCCATCGCTCGTCCAAGGCAAGGATGCCCCAAAAGAGCTCCTAAAGGCCCTCAGGAGAGCGGAAACGACTGAAATCGATATTTTAATCATCGCACGCGGCGGCGGCTCAAATGAGGACCTTAGCGCGTTTAATGACGAGGCGTTGACAAGAGAGTTATATGCTTGCACCATTCCATGCATCTCTGCAGTAGGCCACGAAATCGACACCACATTGATTGACTATGTCTCGGATTTGAGAGTTAGCACCCCAACAGGAGCAGCTGAAGCTGCAACCCCGGATCAACAAGAGATTAGAGCCGTTTTACTTGGCGCAGAAGATTCGCTTAACACAGCAATGAAGAATCTCCTTTCAAAGAAAAGGGATCAGCTTAATTCACTTAGTGCCAGGCCGTTCTTTAAAAACCCTTCTTCGAACTACGCCAAAGCTAAAGAAGAAGTTCAGCAATTATCGAAACGTCTAGAAATGTCTTTGGGTCATCTCGTAGAGATGTCCAGCAACCAAGTTCGTTCCCTGTCGTCTAGATTAGAGGCATTAAACCCTCGTAATGTTATTAGCCGTGGCTATTCCATGACGACGGATGAAAGAGGTAACATTGTTACGTCTATTAAACAAATAGCAGAAGGTGACACGCTAAAAAGCGTATTGAAAGATGGCACGATAACGTCTAAAGTCACCTCCAAGGAGTAAACCTTATGGAAAAGAAACAAACTTTCGAAGAAAAGCTCACTCGTTTGAACGAGATTGTCGAAAAAGTCGAGAACACGACGCTTTCTTTAGAGGATGCAATGAAGCTTTATGAGGAAGGAAACTCCTTGATTAAAGATCTGCAAAAGTCTTTAGATGAAGCGGAGACAAAAATCCAAGTTATCAAAGATAAACAATAGCAATTAAGTAAATTATTAGTAGTTTTCAAGTTGTTTAGCCATGGCAAAAGAGATAGAGCACATCGACATAAAAACCATTAAAGACCCAAGCGTTGTCAAAGGATTGAAACGCGAGTCTTTGGCTTTGCTTTGCCAGGACATCAGGCAAGAAATCATCAGAGCGACATCAGAATATGGTGGACATCTTAGCTCAAACTTAGGCGTAGTCGAGTTAACTGTTGCCTTGCATCGTAACTTCGATTTCCCAAAAGATAAGCTGATTTTCGATGTTTCCCATCAGTCCTATACACACAAGATCCTCACTGGCCGCAGTTTGGAAAACCTCAATTCTAAAGATGGCGTCTCCGGTTTCATGCGTATGGACGAATCCGAATATGATTGTTACGAATCAGGCCATTCCTCGACTTCACTTTCTGCCGCAGAAGGATTTGCGGTGGCTCGCGATATAAAGAAAGAGGATTATTACATTGTTCCAGTAATCGGCGATGGCTCCTTGGTTAATGGCCTTTCTTTTGAGGCCTTAAACCATATTGCCGGTCGCTTTGGCAAGATGATCATCGTCATCAACGACAATGATATGTCCATTTCTCGCCCAGTCGGCGGATTCGGTCGTTTCTTCCGTCGCATCTCAACGGCTAAAGGCTATAACTCTTTCAAAAACAAATATAAGAACGCTTTGGAGAAAAACGCTGTTGGCCGCTGGTTTTACAGATGCAGTTACAGCCTGAAGAACGGCATCAAACGTCTTTTGGTTCCATTCACTTTGTTCGATAATCTCGGATTCACTTATATGGGTCCATTCGACGGCCACGATATTAAGATGCTAGATAAGGCCTTCAAGCGTGCGAAAAACGCGACCAAGACTGTTATTTTCCATGTTTATACAACAAAAGGAAAAGGCTACGAACCAGCCGAGATGGACAAAACCGGCTATTGGCATGGCGTAACGCCTTTTGAGATTGAGACAGGAAAACCAAAGAATCAGCATCCTGACTATTGCTCATGGCCTCACTTGGTTGGTGATTTAGTCAAAACAGAGATGGA
>CADCDV010000051.1 GCA_902800255.1 uncultured Erysipelotrichaceae bacterium
CGACTCCTAAAGCTTTAAGGCCTTCGATCTCCTTGGCAACGATCTTCTTAGGAAGACGGAATTCAGGGATGCCATAGATCAAGACGCCTCCCGCTTTATGGAGGGCTTCGAAGATTGTGACTTCAAATCCTTGTTTAGCTAAGTCGCTAGCGCACGCTAAACCGCTTGGGCCGCTTCCGACAATAGCCACTTTGTGGCCATTGCTCATAGGTTTCTCGAATTTGGTTTTGCTATTCTCGTTATGGTAATCAGCGACGAATCTTTCAAGTCTTCCAATCGCGACTGGTTCAAACTTGATGCCTAACGTACACGCGGATTCGCATTGCGTTTCCTGTGGGCAGACGCGTCCACAGACAGCAGGAAGGGATGAAGACTTCGAAATGACTTCATATGCTCCATCAAGATCATCCTCTTTCATCTTGCTGATGAAGGAAGGGATATCGATATGGACAGGGCATTTATTGACGCAAGGTTTGGTAGGGCAGTTGAGGCATCTTAAAGCTTCTTCCTTGGCAATGGTTGGGGTGTAGCCCAAAGCCACTTCCTGGAAGTTAGTTGTTCTTACAAGAGGGTCTTGCGTTGGCATTATGTGTTTCTTCGGATTAAAAGCCATAACTACTTCTTAAAGAGATTACAGGTCTCTTCCCTCTTCTTTTTCTCGAAATCACTATATTGACGGTTCCTCATCATGGCCTCATCGAAATCGACCTCATAACCGTTGAAGTCAGGGCCATCGATGCAGGCGAATTTCATGACTCTAGAGCCATCTTCTTTGACAAGTGATAAACGGCATCCTCCACACATACCTGTGCCATCGATCATGATTGGATTCATGGAGACGGTAACAGGAATTGAGTAAGGTTTTGCTGTGGAAACTACGAATTTCATCATGATAAGAGGACCGATTGCGATGATGAGATCAAACCTCTCACCAGCGTCTAACATTTCCTTTAAAGGCATGGTGACATTGCCCTTATTTCCATAAGAGCCATCATCGGTCATGACGATGGATTTCTTTGACACTTCTTTGAACTCATCTTCGAGGATGAGGAGGTCTTTGTTTCTGAAACCGATGATGGAAGTGACTTCTGCGCCAAGATCATGAAGCTTCTTAGCGACAGGAAGAGCGATCGCACATCCGACTCCTCCTCCGATGACGCAGACCTTCTTATATCCATCAACATGGGTTGGAACTCCTAAAGGACCAACGAAATCGGAAATATGGTCGCCGACTTCTTTGTGGTTTAGTTTCTCGGTAGTGGCACCAACGATCTGGAAGATGATTTTGACGTTTCCTTTTTCTCTGTCGTATCCAGCAACGGTAAGAGGGATTCTTTCACCGTCTTCATCGACACGCAAAATGATGAATTGGCCTGGTTCGGCCTTCTTTGCCACAAGGGGAGAATGGATCTCCATTTCGGTGACGGTTGGGTTAAGGATTCTTTTGGAAACGATCTCAAACATTGTTGCTAGTGGTTCTTTGTTCAAGTGATTATAAACCATAAGGGAAAGTTAAATGAATAACTTCGTTATGGTTAAAGCGGTAAAACTCTCTCGTAATTGAAAATTCTATATTAAAATGTGCTATACTTTGGTAATCTAAAGGCAATCAATATGGACTTATTTCCTACTTACCCCGGTACTTTAACAATTGATTGGTTATCGATCGTCCTCATCGCCATCGTCGTGCTTTTCGCACTTGGTGGCATCGCTAGAGGCGCTGCGAAAACCTTCCTTAATAATTTTGGAGGCATCATCAACCTCGCCATCTCTTTCATCGTGGCCGCTTTGCTTTGCAACGTGCTTGCGAACATGGACTTTGCCTCTTCAATCAAAAACCCAATCCATGATTGGATCGCTGGACTAGGGGATGAAAGCGTAAAAACCGTTTTGAATGAGCCGCATTCTCGCGATGAGATCCTCATGGTTCTTACGAATAATGGCTATGCCATCTTGACTCAGATGTTCATCCCGCCATTCCTTTCGTTTGTTTGCCCATTCGTCTGCGCCTTCTTCGGAAGCTGCGTCCCTGAGGTCCCAACCGAAGCTAGTGTTGCCGATAACATCGCTACCGGCGTCACAGCTCTCATCTTTGCTGTTGTTGTCTTCGTCATCATGGAGATCATCCTTTCGATTATCCTTGGTGCCATCAAGAAAGCCGTCCATAAACGCCACAAGATCAAGAAGCCTGGTTTCTTATCAAGGTTCTTCGGTTTCTTCATCGGCGGTGCCGTCGGTGTCATCATGGCCATCATCGTTGTCTGGATCTTCAGTTTCCTCGGAGGCATCCAGTTCTTCAAAGACTTCCTCACCCAAGTCTGGGCTCTCAATGATGATGAAGTCCTCACAATCGGCGAATTCCTGTATAAGACCAACTACGTCAATATGTTTATCAGCTGGGTAGGCTCTCTCTTCTGATAAACCATTTGACATATTTACTTCTAAGAAGTAGTATTGACACGCTGAGAAAGGATATATATGAGTAGAGATAAGGTTTTTTTAATTTGCTCTGAATGCCTCTCCCGCAATTACACCGTCACGAAGCGTGGAGATGATTCTCGCCGCCTCGAGATCAATAAATTCTGCCCTCATTGTGGAAGACACACTCTTCACAAAGAGAGCAAATAGGAGGATTTCCATGAATCCAGGAAAGTACATGAAAGAAGTGGTCAAGGAAGGCAAGCGCGTCCGTTGGCCAAAGCGTGATGAGTTATGGCCAGCCATCGCTGTCGTCATCTGCATCACCGTCTTCGTTGCCCTCTTCCTCGCCTTAGAGGATTTGACCGCACAGAATATCATCAACCAGCTTAAACAAGCTTTCGGTAAATAAGAGGAGGAAAAGAGAATGCCAACACAGTTAGGTGAAAAGCAGTGGTACATCGTCACCACTTACTCAATGCATGAGTCCAAAACCGCGGACAACCTCCGCAAACGTATCGAAAGCATGAACATGCAGGATTACATCCTCCGTGTCCTTGTTGCCGAAAAAGAGGAAGAAGTCCTTGAGGACGGAAAGCCAACCGGCAAGAAGAAGATGAAGCAGCTCTATCCAGGCTACATCTTCGTCGAAATGATCATGACCGATCAGTCTTGGTACATCGTCCGTAACACCCCAGGCGTCACCGGTATCGCCGGTTCCTCTGGTGGAGGACAGAAGCCAACCCCAGTCACCCGCGAAGAGATCGAACCTGTTCTTAAGAGAATGGGCATGGTCGATGAATCCATGTACGATCGTTACAACGTCGGTGACAGAGTCAAGGTCATCCATGGCCCACTCGAGGGAACCGAAGGCACCATCATCTCGATCGACAAGACCACTGGCGAATGCCGTGTCGACACTGTCTTCTTCGGAAGAAGCACCCCAATCGATGTCGACTTCTCCGAAATCGAGAGAATCTAACGCAAATAATGAAAAGACCCAGCAAATCCTGGGTCTTTTTTTGTTTTAACTAATTAGGAAATAAGCAAATCGGTTAAGGCAATCGTTAGTCCTTCGTAGACATTGGAGTTGCCATTAACGGAATCCTGAACGTAGTAATCAAGCTCAGTGGTGCAGTTGACGCTGATAGTTGTTCCGTTAAGAAGAGGGTTCTTAAAAGTAACCGCATCGCTTGTGAAGCTGAACGATGATGGGGTTGCGATGTAATTAACCTCAATCTGGGCATTAGCGCCTGGGTTTAAGGTGAAGGCGATGACGTTGTCTTTAACGGTGTAATCCGTTCCTTGAGTTTTAGTGGTGCCATTGACCTTGACTGAGTTAATTTGGTGCGGCTTGGCGGATAATGTCGCATTCAAAGAGTCACCGGTTGCAGTGATGTGATCGGTTAGAGTAACTGAATTAACAAAGTCCGTTCCACTTGGGAGGGCGAATGTCTTGTTTGAGCCATCGCCAACTCCTGCGAGATCCTTATCAACGTTGTCTTTTGCAACCGAATACCAAGTGCTTGGATCATTGGAGAAATACATCGTCATAAGGAAGTAAGCGGTGGAGCTTGCATTGAACCCAGTGGAGATTGGCTGATTTATAGCAGTTCCTCCTGCTGGGGTAGCCTCAACGGCGGTGAAGTAATCGTTTCCGATGACTCCTTGCTGTGAGAAGTAGCTATAGAGCTGAGATGAAGTTGGCTTGCTTGAATAGACCTGCGTATAGACGTCTAAGGCTCTAGCAAGGGCAAATCCTTTCCTCACTTCATTATCCTTATAGAAAAAGGTGTCACTCGCTTCAGAGAGGTACTTGCTGATGACGACCTGGGAGTTTGCGCTTCCTTGGATTTCGATCGCGAAGGTGAACGAATACCCAGGCGCGTACTCTAAGGCAGCCCTAGCGTTGTTATCCGCGACTAAGAAGAAGGTGTCGTAATCGTATGTCTCATCCTCATCGATGCGGCTGTCATTTGATTTGTAGCCGTCATAATGACCTGCCGTCTGATAGTTGAGAGCGCAGTATTTGAGAGAAGCGGAGACTGATTCTCCAGCGACACCGATATTAGCGAGATTGACTGAAGCGGTGTTTTGGAGAGCGAACCAAGCGAAAACTCCTCCTCCGGCTGCGCCTAAGGCAACCAAAGAGGCAAAGGAGATCAATAATGTTGTTCTAAGTGTCCGTTTTTTGTTTTTCATTATAGCTTTTCCCTCCATATCGCCGGTTGGTTGTTAGCGTCAAGATGCCAATAACCCCAGTTTGAATTGCCGGATTCTGGGTTGGACTCGCTGTAAATATAAATACTTGATAAAGGTGTAGTTGAGTTGTAAAAATTCCATCCGCTTGGATATCTTGCGTCGGTTCCGGTTTGAGCAGCAATATACGCTGTTTCGTTATCCATTAAGAAGATTTTGGTCGTAGCATCACAGCTGGCGAAAGCACTATCGCTTCCCGTGCCAGAGAAATCAGAACCAGCTCCAACGATAACCCCTCCTGTTTTCAAGCTGGTGCACTTATTGAAAACCTTTTTCTTTAAATGGCTTCCTGAAGGGATCCTGATGCTTTGCAATTTGCTGCAATTATCGAAAGCAT
>CADCDV010000052.1 GCA_902800255.1 uncultured Erysipelotrichaceae bacterium
CTTTTTCTTATGACGATCTCATTCACGACGACCGTGACGATGAAGGCCACAAGAAGCGCTCCCCCGATAATCCAGAAGACGAATGGTTCAACGTCTTTGGCGGCAGCAAGCGGGAGCAAAACAGCTGCACCTAAAAAGATAAAGACAATCAACAATATGAAAAAACGATATGCAAAAGTACCTTTTTTCATTTTATTAACGGCTAACTTTGACGGTTGGTCCTTCGTAAAGGCGAACCTTCACGCCAGCCATCTCAAGAAGCTTTTTAGAGGCTTGGTAGATAGTGTCGCTTCCATGCTTGTCGTCAAGATAGACGATTTCCTTGATGCCGGACTGAATGCAGGCTTTGGCGCATTCGTTGCATGGGAATAAGGTGACATAGAGGGTGCAGCCATTGAGGTGGGCTGAATCCCTGGTGTTGAGGATGGCGTTAAGCTCGGCATGGCAAACATAAAGGTATTTGCTCTCAAGGCCTTCGCCATGTCCCCACGGGATGCATTCATCATCGACTCCGACAGGCATGCCATTGTAACCAATGGACACGACCTTGTGGGCCTTATCGACGATGCAGGCTCCGACTTGGGTGGATGGATCTTTGCTTCTTAAAGCGCTAAGTTGGGCAATGCCCATGAAGTACTCGTCCCAGCTGATGTAGTCTGTGCGGTGTTTCTCTTCCATAACAAATCTCCTATTCGGTCAATTAATGATAGCCATAGAACTCATAGAGTTCACGAAAAAAACGTAAAGCTAAGAAAAAAGAGCCAAATGGCTCATCTTTCTTAGACCCTGCGAGTAAGGAGAAGTCTGTATCCGACACCGTAGACGGTATCGATTCTGAATCCCTTAATCTTGCTGAGTTTCTTTTTGATAACACCGACATGAACGTCAATGGTTCTCGTGTTGGCGCTGCTTGTCTCGAATTTCTGATCATCCCAGAGAAGAGATAAGAGTTCCTTTCTGGTGACTGCGGTTGGGTTGTGCTCATATAGGCAATAGAAGATTTTCCATTCGGCCTTCGTGAACGAGACTGTGCAACGGTAACAAACCAGAGTTCTATTTTCAGTATCACATGTAACGACCGATCCATCGGCGCGTGTAATTGGAATTAGAGCCACTTAGTCAAAACCTCCTAAAAATTGGGGCTTACAAATTATGGGGTTTAAAAAATTTTTTGCAAGGTAAAAACACCGAAAATGTAAAATATGTAAATTTTTGTCAAGAAAGCACTTTAATGACTATTACGCAAACGACGGCCAAAACCAAAATCACCGAGAAAAAAATTATCCATCCTATGTGGCTTTTCCTCTCTTTTTTAGGGTCATAACCTTCCTCAACTGGTTCATAAGCTGAGGTCGGATTCAGTCCTTTTTTATCGGTTTCGTCATTCATCTTTTTTAGAGTTTTCTAAGCGCAAATGAAGTTGCTTGTGGTCAAAGACGAGCATCCAGTAAACACAGATGGAGCTGATGGTGACGTTGGCAGGCAATCCTAAGAAGATCATGAGGAAGAGATATTCGAAGGATGGGCTGTATCCGGTGCCGAAAAGGAAATAGAAAAGGAAGAAGGCAAGACTCTTAAGAACGGTCATTACCAAAACTTCACAAATTAAGGAGATAAGAGCCGTCTCGTTTGGAGAAGGCATATCTGAGTATTCAAGGACATTCTGCTCAAAGCGTTTGTTCGTAAGAGTGACGCTGATGCAGCAAGCTACAGACACCAAAACCATGATTCCAAGAATGATGAACTTGGTGACCAAAACGTAATCTCCTTTGAAGACCTGACCGCCAATGAAATCGGTGAGGAAAAGGACTGCGGCAAGGCCACCCAAAATAACTCCCATGGAGATGAACACGGCAAATGGAGGTTTTAAAGATGAGCGGAATTTGCTGGTGATTTTTTCAAAAATCCACGGCAAAACACCAAGAATTCCATAAACGATGGTGATGAAGAAATTGTAGGCTCCGGTTGGAGCGATCATCGCTGGGATGAGGTCAGAAACCATGCCCACCACTGCCCCATAGAAAGGCCCAAGGACGAGCGAGGTGAACATGATGATGGATGGCGTAAGCGAGAAGCGAAGGAAAACCAAATCACCCATTGGGATCAATTTGAAAACGATAGTCGAGATGATTGATAGGGCGGTCAACACAGCCGCACTGGTTATGTTTCTAATGGTGAAAGTCTTTTTCATAGATGCAGCGTCTCGATGACATACTCCCTTGCTAAGTTCGCGAAAGCCAAACTTCCAGTGATGAGAATGATATCATCTGGGTATTTAATAAGGAAGTCGCTTATAGCGAGTTTGTAATCTGGATTGTAGGAATAGTCCTCAGCGTAGAGGAAATAATCGCTTTCGTCTCTGGCTCTTTTGCTGTCGAAGGTGGTGAGGACAATCTCGGCTGCGTCACGGCTGATTCTAGGAAGCTCAACCGCGATGTTTTTATCACGGAAGCAAGCAAAAACAACGTGGATCGGTTTTTCGCCGCTAAGCGGCAACAAAGATTCAACGAGTTCGTTAATAGCCTGAGGGTTATGAGCACCATCGATGAAGATGTTGCGATGTCTTTCAAAACGGCATGGAAGAGGCGATGACAAAAGACCTTTTCTAACGGCTTCTTCGGTGACAGGGAATTTCTCGTTAAGAATCTTGGTGGCCTCCACCACAATAGACGCATTCTTTAATTGATATAGCGCCGGGGTGAGAAGCTGGAGTTTCTGATATGGTCTGTAATCGAAAAAGAGATATGGAGCCTCGTATTTAGGATTGTGGAAGGAATCGACTTGATGGAATTCGCTGTCTCTTCTTTCTGCAATCTCACGGATGACCTTAGCGGTTTCTTCTTCCATCGGACCAACGAGGACTGGGCAATTATCTTTGATAATGGCCGCTTTGTTGCGGGCAATTTCTGAAGTTGTCCTTCCAAGGAAGGCAGTATGTTCAAGAGAAACGGTTGTGATAATGGAAAGAGCTGGTTTCGCATCTCTAAGGTTGGTGCTGTCGGTCTCTCCTCCCATGCCGCATTCGATGATGGCGAGATCAGGCTTTTGCTCGTTGAAGTAATCAAAGGCCATCGCGGTCTCGATTTCGAAAGAGGATAGGTTGAACTTCTTAAACTCATTCTCTCTTTGAGAGAAGATTCTAGCGAAATCTTCGTCGCTGATGTCTTTGCCATCAACGCGAATCATCTCGTTAGGTTTCTTGAGATATGGTTTGCTGAAGAGGGCAACTTTGTAACCCGCTGCTTTATATACCTCAAAGAGGTAATTGGCGGACGAGCCTTTGCCATTCGAGCCAGTAATATGAATGAAAGGAACCTCAATGTTGAGTTTGGTTTTCCTCACAAAAGAATCCCATTCTTCTCTTTCATAACGGGACATCGTGAGATCGTTATCTTTCAAATATTGAAGGGTGTCTAAGTAATTCATCAGAAATCCTCAAAGTCTTTTGAGGTACGGGCATGTCTGTCGATTTCCCTCTCAAGGTCTTTCTCTTTTAGAGAGTTCTTCTTATCGTGGAGCTGTTTGCCTTTCGCCAAAGCGATTTCCATTTTGGCATAGCCATGAGATAAGAAGACTTTGGTTGGAACGCAGGTATGACCTTGTTCGGCAATCCTTGAAGCGAGTTTCTTGATCTCTTGTTTGGTGAGCAAAAGCTTACGGTCCCTTAAGTGATCAACGTTAAATATGTTGCCTTCCTTATAAGGGGCGATGTGCATATTTGAAACGAAAGCCTCTCCATGTTTGACATAGATGTAGGCGTCGCTGATGGTCGCGTTCTTGGATCTAAGACTCTTGATTTCAGTACCAGTGAGGACGAGTCCGGCTGTCATGAAGTCGCTTAAAAAATACTCAAAATGAGCTCTGCGATTCTCAATTAAAACTCCTGACTCTTTCTTTCTACTCATTGTTCGTTCCTAAAGCCAAAAGAATTATAGAACTATGAGGGTCTATTTGCGAATGCAAAAGAGAAGGTCGTTATATTTTGTAACGGTTAACCGTTAAAGAACGTAGAAGTAAATGGAGATGAACATGAGGGCGGTGCCGAGTAAACAGAAGCAATGGAAAACGAGGTGGAACCATGCGTTCTTATGCCCAATTCCATAGAGGACGGCACCGACTGTGTAAGCCACTCCACCCATAAGAAGGAGGAAGAAGCCTGGGAACCAGCCGATAGCCTCTAATAAAGGCCAGAAGGAAATAACAATAATCCAGCCCATGCAGATGTAATCGATCATGCAGAAGATTCTGAATTTTTTAAGATTCACTGAATTAAGTGAGATTCCCACCGCTCCTAGAGCGACACAACTTCCATAAATGATCCAGGCCCACATCGGACTTACGGACATTATGCTTACCAAGCAATATGGGGCATACGTTCCGGTGATGAGGACGTAGATCATGTTGTGATCGAGCACCCTCAAAACGCGCTTGCCGTTGTTCCTTCCCAAGGCATGATAAATGCAGGAAGTCGTATAGCAAAGCAAGAGAGACAAAATGAAGATTGAGCATGAAACTATTGCCCAAACATTGCCGCTATTGACCGCCTTCAAAATGAGGAAAGGACCAAAAATCATCGTCAAAACCGTCCCCAATCCATGTGTAATGGAGTTAGAAAGTTCTTGTCCGAGCGTGTATTTTGGTAGTTCAGTCTTAAGTGGGCTCATGCCACAATATTAGTACAACTAGTTTCTTTGTCAAGTACATCTAGTTTTGTTTACTAGTTTAATATCGTTTGACAATATCCTTTAAAGGAATAAACTACGTTTGGACATTTTATGATTACCTTATTAAGAAGATTATTCATAAAGAATTACCAAAACGTAGAAGATGAGACTGTCCGCAAAGACCACGGTGTCCTTGCGGCTCTTTTTGGCATTATCTCCAACCTCATCCTTGTCTGCGTCAAAGTCGCAGCCGCTATTATCATTTCCTTCAATGCGGGTTGGTCTTTCTTCATGAGAGGGTTGAATACATCGCCAGCATGATCGTCTCCTTCTTCATCATCGTCGTCGCGGTCGAGATCTTCAAAAGTTCGCTTGAGAAAGTCATCTCCTCTGGCATCGCCGATTACGATGTCTTAAGTGTCGTCATCCTTGGTCTTGCCATTGTCCTTAAGTTCGTTCAGTCCTATGTGAACCGTTCAATCGGAAAGATCATCAACTCCCCTGCCCTTAAGGCCACCGCTCTTGATTCCTTGCTCGATTGCCTTGTCACTGGTGTCGTTCTTGTTTGCGCCCTTCTTACCTGGGCCTTCAACTGGAGCTTCCTTGATGGTTACTTCGGCATGGCTGTCGCCGTCTTCGTCTTCGTCAGCGGAGTCCGTTCCCTTTTAGAGTCCTTCTCCCCTCTCATTGGCGAAGCCAACGATGAAGACCTTGTTGAGAAAATGGGGCAGCGTCACGACGCCTCCTATGGTCCAACCAAATCATTCGTTTCCTTCCATATCGAAGTTAATTCCAAGTTGTCTCTCGAAGAGTCCCACGATGTTGCAGACACGATCGAAGAGAAAATCAGAGCCGAGCTCAAAATAGAAGCGAACATCCACGTCGACCCAGTTGACCTAGATGATCCGGAGATCGTTGAGGCTAGGGACACAATCAATTCTGTTATCAAATCTTTCGATCCTGAAGGCAATTGCCATGACGTCAGAATCGTTAGAGGCACGAAAGCGAAAACCCTCCGCTTTGACATCCTTGTCTTAACGCGCGATAAGAAGGAACAAGCCAAGATTACCAAAGCGATCCAAGACGAGTTCGAGAAGAAGGGTCACAAATACGTTTATAAGATTAACATCGATCATCCTTTCTAAAGAAAGATAAAAGAAAAGGGAGCCGTGATTGGCTCCCTGTTTTTTTGTTCTATCGATTAGAGATAGTACTTGTTGAGAACGGCTAAGGTCTTCTCGTCGAGTTCATAGACGAGTGGTTTGCCGGTTGGGATCTCAACGGAGATGATCTGAGCTGGGGTAAGGTGCTCAAGTTCCATGACAAGAGCTCTTAAGCTGTTGCCGTGGGCGGCGATAAGAACTTTGCGGCCAGCTTTGATGGCTGGAGCGATTTCCTTATCGAAATATGGCTTAACACGGTTGGCGGTGTCAATTAAGCACTCGGTGAGTGGGCAATCTTCGATTGTCATCTCGCCTTTGGCAATGAGATCCTGATAGGTCTTCTGGTTGCCTGGCCATCTCTCGTCTTCTTTCTCTAAAGAAAGAGGTGGAACATCAGCGCTTCTACGCCAGATGTGGACTTGCTCATCGCCCCACTTCTGAGCGGATTCGGCTTTGTTGAGGCCTTGGAGAGCGCCATAGTGACGCTCATTTAAGCGCCAGGTGTAGTGCTTTTCGATGCCATCTTCGCCAAGTTCTTTGAGAACGCGGTCCATGGTGTGGTTGGCTCTCTTAAGAACGCTACTGAAGGCCATATCGAAGCTGTAGCCTTTCTCTTTGAGAAGCTTGCCGGCTTCGGTGGCTTCTTTTTCGCCGTTTGGGGATAATTCAACATCGGTCCATCCGGTGAACTTGTTTTCGAGGTTCCATTCGGACTGTCCGTGTCTGATTAAGACTAATTTGACCATTTTAAAATCCTTCCTTTGGATAACGGATAGATTATAGGGCCTAAAGGGCCTATTTCCAACACCTTTGCTCTTAGAGCAAGGAAAATGTTAAGCGCCTGCTCTAGCGCTTTCCGAGGCTTTGAGTGACTTAATATCAGTGAGCATCGGGCAAAGCACCATCATGTAATAGACGGTTCCGGTTAAGTTAGTGAAAGTGAAATCTCCAGCCTCAGTGAAGCATCTTGCAAGCAAGACGATGAGAGTGAGGAGGGTGACACCCGCATAGGCGGACTTATGTTTGTATAGGCGTCCATCCATGAAGAATGCGTACGTCCATAAAGCTGCGGAGAAGATAAATCCAGGGAGGCCGAACTGAAGAAGATCAACCGCGAAGGCAACATCCATTGGAACATAGCCACCGAAGTGTGCGTATAAAGCGTGTTGCCAGTTGATGTAACCAAAGCCAAAGATGGAAGTGGTTCCTCCAGATAAAGCCTCAAGGGCTTGGTTGAAGCAATTGATTCTTGTGTCGAACGAATGACCATTCATGCTTGGGAGGTCATCAACGAGATATTCGAAGAAGGTGTGAGGAAGCTCCATGAACGAACCTTCTTCCACTGGGGCTAACGCAATGATCAAGAAAGCTCCTGCCCCTGCAATCATGAGACCGAAGAAAACCAAAGCACGGATTGGGTGTTTGTTGACGATTGCCAAAGTTCTCCAAACAACGAAGACGGAGAAGAAGGCGAAAGCCATAATGATTGAGGTTTTGCTAAGGGTAAATAGGGTGTTGAAGAAGAAGTAAAAGAATAAAATCCAATGCAAAACCCTGTTCTTTTTGATGATGAGGTATGCTTCAGAGACCATCGCGATAACCAAAATGAACGCATAAACGTTCCTGTTATTGGTGAAACTCTGAGGGACGTCATAAGGGTGAGGCTCGGTGAAAAGCCTCACATAGATGTCGCCTTCAGAGATGTAACTGTAGATCGTTCCGAATAAGGCAACGGCGATCGCGATGACGAAGAAGAGGTTGTAATAGTTCCTGTCTTTTATGATCTGAGGAATGATGACGATGAAGATATAGATCGAAGCGAAGATGATAATGGTCGCCACGAGATACTCGAAGAGTTTGCCTCCTTCTAATGAGTAAACGAGAGTTCCTTCGACACTGACACCAGGGAAGGCAAAGAGGGAAATGCAGGCGAATATCATCGCCACTGCCCCGATGATCATGAATGGCCACTTCTGCTTCGCACCAAAAAACTTGATGGCGAAGAACACCAAGAAGGCGTCATACAGAACAAGTAATACTGTGAAAATAATGAACCAAACATCAAAAGCGAAAAACGGGAGCAATGTCCCGGTTTCGACTTTGTAGTCCATAGCCTCGAAATAAAGGTACGTGAAAAGAGAGAAGGCGAGGACTAATATCCACGCCACAAAATAACGAGGTTTCCTTTCACGGAGACCAAAGAAATCGAGGATTTTAGAGAACATTAGGCAAGTAAGAATTTAGAGATGGTTGTCCAGACGGCTTCCTTGCCGATTTCGTTGTGGATTTCGTGACGCATATGGTCGAACATCTTGAGTTTGACTTTCTTGACACCGATTTTCTGATACATCCAGTGAAGCTCACGTGGACCTTTGCCGAATCTGCCGACTGGGTCTTCTTCACCGGCGATGATGAGAATGTTCTCGTCTTTGCTGACTTTCTTGATCTCTTTGCCAGTGGTGATGGCTTTTAAGCCCCTAAGGAATTCTTTCCAGAATCCGCCAGTGGTTGGAGCGCCGCAATATGGATCGGCGAGATATTTCTGAACGTTCTCTTCGTTGTAGGAGAGCCAATCTTTTGGAGTCTTGGCATCCTTGATAGCTTTGCTATAAGCATCGGTTCCGGA
>CADCDV010000053.1 GCA_902800255.1 uncultured Erysipelotrichaceae bacterium
CTGAACTTCTTCTTATGGGTGACCACAAAGTTCGAAGAAGCAAGGATGAGATACAACAAAAAGATAATGACCGGAAGGACGATTGCTATGAGAGACAATTCGACATTAATCATTTATTAAGGATTTTCGCGGCCCTGATCTCAGGTGTTTCATCACCAAAGAGATAGGTTCCGGTGACAAGGATATCGGCGCCCGCTTTGATGGAAGCTGGGCCAGTTATGTCATTGATTCCGCCATCGACTTGGAGAAGGGCTTTGGAGCCATGAGATCTAATCATCGATTTGACATCGGAGATCCTTTCATAGGTCTCAGGGAGGAATCTCTGTCCGCCCCAACCTGGTTCAACGCACATAACGAGGATGAGGTCAACATCATTGACGTATGGGAGAAGGGCGTTCGTTGAGGTATGAGGTTTGATTGCGATGCCAGCATACGCACCACCATCATGGATCTTCTTGATGGTTTCCCTGACGTCTTTCTCGCTTGGGCAAGCCTCAAGATGGAAGGTGATGATGTTTGAGCCAGCTTTGATGAAATCATCGACCATTTCCCAAGGTTTCTCGATCATGATATGGGTGTCATTAAGCATATTATGCTTATCGTGGACATCTTTGACAAAATCAACGCCGAAAGACTCATTCTTGACGAACTTCCCATCCATGACATCGATGTGGATGAGAGGCGCCCCAATCGATTCCGCTCCGGCCATACCTTCCCTGATGTGGAAAGGCGTGCAGGCGAGTAGCGATGGGGAAAGGCATGGGGTTTTGATCACGAGTGCCATATTACTTAAAACCGAAGAGTCTTGCTAGAAGCCCCTTCTTCTCCTTGAAATTGTCCTTATCCGCGAAAGCTTTGAGGATGTCCTCACGCATTAAAAATGCGTTGGCATACCTTTCCTCTGGTCTCTTGCGGCAGGCTTTGACGATGATTTTATCTAGCGACTTCGGGATGGAGGCAAGGTACTTGCTTGGCTCTGGGAAGTGCTTTTTGATCTGAGCTATGGCGACGTCTTCCGGAGTGGCCCCATCAAATGGGATGGTTCCGGTCAAAATCTCGAAGAAGATGATGCCCATTGAGTAGATGTCGCTAGCGACATTGGCAGGCTCACCCATGAGAATCTCAGGGGCGCAGTAATAGACAGTGCCCGTAATGGCATCGCCTGAGGTCTTCTCCCCTATTTTGCTCGAGATTCCAAAGTCGGTGATTTTGACGCTTCCATCAGGAAGGTAGAAAAGGTTATCTGGTTTTAAGTCACGGTGAAGGAGTCCGTGCTCATGTATGTAGCTGACGCCTTCGGTGAGCTGAAGCATGACTTGGCAGGCTTCTTGTGGCGAAAGGTTATGGCCGCTAACGAGATTGAGTTTGTCGCGAAGGGTTCTGCCGTCGACATATTCGTTAGCCATATATGGTCTTCCATCAACTGTGCCATGTCCGAAGACTTTGACGATATTTGGGTTGTTTAAAGAGGCGCTAGCGATGCATTCACGCTCAAAACGCTCGACGTTCTTTGGGTTGTCCATCATGTCTTCGCGCATGATTTTGAGGGCAACGGTCTTATGAAGAACAACGTCAAAAGCCTCGTAGACGTCGGCCATGCCACCATGGGCAATCCTTCCCGTCACGCGGTAACGATTATCAATCTTCTCACCAATCTCAATCATTGCTAATACACTCCCAAAGGGCGATGGCGATGTTATCGCTTCCCCCATTTGAATTTGCGACCGCTATAAGCGAGTCGGCTTTTTGATCGCACCTCTCATCGGTGCTCAGAATGTTTGCTATCTCATCAAGAGGCACTTGGTTATAAAGCCCATCCGAGCAGCAAAGGATCGTTTCTCCTTGATAATCAAATTCATTGAAGGCAAGGCTAAGCGAAGGGAAGATGCCTAAGGCATTCATGAGGACGTGCCTATCGGGATGCGACAAGGCTTCTTCTTCCGAGATCTTGCCAGTCGAGAGCAAGAAGTTCACATAGGTTTGGTCTTCGGTAAGCTGCTTCAGCTTGTTTTTCTTGATGAGCATGTAGCAGCGACTGTCGCCGATGCAGCAGGTATAGAGCCGATTGTCAGAGATGAGAGCACAGACAAGTGTGGTTCCCATGCCTTTGGCATCGGGGTTGTTCTCAGCGTATTCGTAGATGGCCGCATTGGCTTTCTTGGCGGCTTTCGTGAACCAGCTTCTGTTTGTGGAAGCGAAATGGTGTTTCCTCTTATGACGGAAGGCATCCACCATGGTTTCGATGGCGAGTTGCGAAGCAAGGTCGCCTTTGTTGGCGCCTCCCATGCCATCGCAGACGACGAGGAAGACCTCGCCATTGACGTTCATCGCGACCTGGGCTTTGTCATCGTTATGGGTTCTGACCATCCCGATATCCGTTTTGAAAGCGTACGAACCGTGTCTCATCTTAGTTCCTACCTTTCATCACGTATTTGGCGCGAAGTTGACCACAAGCGGCATCGATACCTGTGCCCCACTCCTTACGGATGGTGCAGTTGATGCCATGGTTGTTGAGGTAAAGGGAGAAGGCTTTCGTATCTTTATCAAGCGATCTCTCGAATGGTTTTTCTTTGACGGGGTTAAGAGGAATGAGGTTAACGTAACAAAGGATGCCACGGAGTCTTTCAGAAAGCTCCTTCGCGCATTCGATGGTGTCGTTGACACCCTTGATGAGAATGTATTCGAAGGTGACGCGGCGTCCGCTCTTCTCGATATACTCCCTCACTGCGTCAAGAAGGACATCCATGTTGTAGGCTTTCGAAACAGGCATGAGCTCGTTTCTGATTTTGTCGTTTGGCGCGTGGAGAGAGATAGCGAGGTTAACCTGAATGCCCTCGTCTCCATAACGTTTGATGCCTGGGACAAGGCCACAGGTGCTGACGGTGATGTGTCTAGCACCGATCGCAAGTCCTTTCGCTTCGTTCATGATGTGGATGAAGCTAGAGACGTTGTCGTAGTTGTCAAATGGCTCACCGGTTCCCATGACGACGATGTGGGAGACGTTCTCCCCTTCTTCGTAAAGAATCTTGTTCATGACCATGACTTGCCCAGTCATCTCAGCAGCCGAGAGATTCCTTTCTCTCTTAAGCAAGCCTGAGGCGCAGAAAGCGCATCCCATTGAACAGCCGATTTGGGAAGAGACGCAGATGGCGTTGCCATAGTCGTAGCGCATAAGCACGCATTCGACTTTGGCTCCGTCTTCCATTTCGACGAGGAGTTTGATTGTGCCGTCAGAAGCCACCTGTTTTGTGAAAATCCTTGGCAAATCTAACGTATATTCCTCTTTCAGGACATCACGAAAAGATTTGGAGATATCCGTCATGGAATCGAAATCCGTCACTTTTTTGACGTAGATCCATTGGTAAAGCTGAGTGGCGCGATATTTCTTCTCGCCTCTCGCTAACATCTCCTCCTCAAGGGCTTTGAGCGTATATCCAAAGAGGTTCTTTTTCGGCATTTTATTCTTTTGGTGAGGCAGTGAGCAAATTGGTTGGGGCATCGGCTAAGGAAGCGATGTCACCGACTGGTGTTTCCGCTTTAGCGGCAAGGGTGTCCTTTCCAAGGACAGCATAGTAAAGAGCAGTCGCCTTTTCTTCGAAAGGCATGTTCTGGACTTCTTTGATGAGATGGAATTCTCTGTGGTTGGCTAAGAAATCGTTGATGGTCTTATTGCCTTCCTTCTTGCTGATTGTGTAAACGCAGTAGATGAGAATTCCCTTCTCAGCGACGAACTTGGAGCAGCCTTCTAAGACCGCTTTCTCTTGGGCGAAGAGGGCGTCCATCTCTTCCTTCTTGAAGTGAAGGAGGTAGTCTGGGTAGTCGCGGATGAGGTCGAAGTTGGAGCTATTTGGAGCGGCGATAACTAAATCCTGAGGACGCGAAATCGCAGCTTCCATAGAATCAGGCTCGGCACCGAAGAAGTTGATGTTCTTGAAACCGGTGGCCTTGATCATACGGGTGACGTCGGTGTAGTTATCGACGTTTGGGCAACCAAGGTTGAGACCGATCTTGTTCTGATAGGTTTCGATGACTTCTTTGAAGAGAGAGGAATCTGGGTTTGCGTTATAGACGAAAGCCTCTTTTGGTTCCTCGATCTTGTATTCGTCGAGCATGGCTTTCGTGGCCATTCTCTCAGCGAAGATGGCGTTTTGCTTATAGAGGTCTAATTTGCGAAGTGGGGTCTTTCCGCCGTACAGGAGGATGCCATCCACTGGGGATTTGACAAAGTCAGGGCTGCTATTGAGCACTTCTTCCACTGGTACCATTGAGGTGCGGACTCTGACGCTCGAAGTGTTTTGTCTGGCGTTAGCCTTGAGGATACGGTAGGTTTGGCCATATCCGAAATGCTGCCAGATCTTAAGGACCCACTCTGGGGTGT
Source organism: uncultured Erysipelotrichaceae bacterium (assembly GCA_902800255.1). Taxonomy (GTDB): domain Bacteria; phylum Bacillota_I; class Bacilli_A; order RFN20; family CAG-826; genus UBA4951. The sequence continues at coordinate 4,379 of CADCDV010000053.1, forward strand.
TGTATCTAAGGGAAAGATATTTGTTCGAGGTTTTTGGGAATTCGGCTGGGATGAATTCGTTTGGGGTCTCGGCCTTAGCGAATAATGGCTCAAGCTTAGCGAGTTTCTCTTCGCCGATCTTCTCAAGAAGGACTTTCTTCATCTCTTCCAAAGGAATGCGCTTGAAGAAATAGATGTCAGCGAGGGTGAGTTTGATGGCCATCTTCTCTTCTTCGGTGAGGTCTTCGATCTTGAGATCGTCGATCAAATGGGTGAAAAGAAGGTGATGGCGAAGCTCGCAGCCAACAAGTCCAGCGACGGTGCCTCTTAGAGGACGGATGGCTGGATCGGCTTGGAAAAGCTTCTTGAGTGCGTCATTGAACTGAACATCGTTCACAAGGATGTCGTTCAAGACCTTTTGGGCTAAATCAAATTCTTGCATGTCTTTCCTCCCAAATTAATGTTGGTGTTTATGTCCATGGTGGTGGCAACAGCATTCACCATCGTGACAACAATCTTCGTCTTTCTTGGCGTCTAAGGCTTCGAGTTCTTCCTCGTGCCCTGCAAAGGCATCGCCAAGATAG
>CADCDV010000054.1:0-1662 GCA_902800255.1 uncultured Erysipelotrichaceae bacterium
ATTTTTTTCGTGCTCGGCCTTCTTCTGACTGAGTGGCAATACATCCGCTTGTCCAACAACCGCGTCAGGGAAAGCAATCTCGATCTTTTTAATGACACGAATACCGCTTTGGCGAACACATCAAACAATTACTTAACTGGTGAAAGCCATCTTTGCCGTTCGTGGGCGTAGCACCTCAATAACAACGTGACCTCCATGGACGAGGCTGTTGATTTCGTTCGCGGATCCATCGTCGATTCGACCGTCATGGGCCACATCATCTATAAGAGCGACCTCAAAGGCTATTCCACTCGCGAAAAAGCAGACCAACCTGGAGTCTTCGCGATCGATTATTCCTCCTTAAGCAGCCTCTTCTCTTCCTATCAGGAAGGAATGAACATCTCCCCTTCTTATGTGAACCCGACTAACGGCAGCCGTTCATTAGCTTTCTACACAGGCATCAAGCTTGTTGATCCTGAGGATGCTTCAAAGACAGTCGACGCTTACCTCCTCCGTGTCGTTTTGCTTAACAACTTCAAAACCCGTTGGACCTTCCCTTCTGGCTCGTTCAATCACTTAGAAGTCGCGATCATTGATGAAGAAGGTTCCTATATCGTCGCAGGCAACTCTTTCACCGGCGCGAGCTTCTTCGGATTCTATGGTTCCTACAACCCTTCATCAGAAACCAAATTGAACGAAATAAAGAACGAGGTCACCCATAATAGCGGTTACCTCACAATGAACAACTCCAACAAGGAGGAATGTTACGTTTCCTATTCCCAGATCTCCAAAACCGAGAACTGGAACTGGACGATTCTGACCTTGGTCCCTGCTAGTGACATTCTGGATGTCCACGTCAACTGGCTCGTCATCATCCTTTTGGTCGCGGGCTTAGGTCTTCTCTTCGTCTTCGATTTGATTGTCTTCCTCTTGCTTAGCAAGAACCTAAAAGAAGCTGCGGCAGTCGCTAGCAAAGCAAGCAAAGCCAAGACCGATTTCTTGAGCACGATGTCTCACGATATCCGCACCCCGATGAACGCGATTGTTGGTCTTACGACCATCGCCAAAGAAGAAAAAGGCAATCCTGAATCCACTCAAAAAGCCTTAAACAAGATCGAACAAGCGAGCAGCCATTTGTTGACTCTCATCAACGATATCCTCGACATTTCCAAGATCGAAAGCGGAAAACTCGTCATAAATCCTTTGTCTTTCTCAATCAAAGAGCTCTTCGAAACCCTCTTAAGCGTTTCCCATTCTTCCGCTGAAGCAAAGCACATCAAGCTCACCTATAACGAACACGATCTCAAAGAAGATATCCTTTGCACTGATAAGCTTAGGCTTAACCAGATCTACACAAACCTCCTCTCCAATGCGATTAAGTACACTGGCGAAGGCGGTTCAGTTGACATCGACACCTGGGAAGAGGAGAGCGAAAAAGAAGGCTGCGTGAAACTCATCTTCAAGATCAAGGACACCGGAATCGGTATGTCGAAAGAGTTCATCGAGAAGATGTATCTCCCGTTCTCACGCGCAACGGATAGCCGCGTTAATTCCATTGAAGGAACGGGCTTAGGCCTCGCTATCACCAAACAGATGGTCGACCTCTTTGGTGGAACAATCGAATGCGAAAGCGAGCTCGAAAAAGGAACCACTTTTGTGGTCACGATCGATATTCCTGTCGAT
>CADCDV010000054.1:1687-6588 GCA_902800255.1 uncultured Erysipelotrichaceae bacterium
AAAAAGGAACAACTTTTGTGGTCACAATTGATATCCCAGTCGACAAGAAAGCCGCTGATTCCTCTTTAGAGGAACAAACATCAGAAGACTCCGATCTCTCGAACGTTAATGTCTTGGTCGTTGAGGATAACGAGATCAACTGGGAAGTCATTTCCACCCTTCTCCAGATGAACGGAATCTCTTCCGAAAGAGCGGAGAACGGAAAAGCCGCTCTCGAGCTCATCGCCGATAAAAATAACGAAAACCGTTACACCCTCGTGTTCATGGATATCCAGATGCCTGTCATGAATGGTCTAGATGCCACTAGAGCCATCAGAAAACTCGACAGCGATTACGCGAGAAACGTTCCGATCGTCGCTATGACCGCGGACGCCTTCTCAGAGAACGTCACCGAATGTTTGAACGCAGGCATGAATGGGCACATCGCTAAACCAATTGATATCAATCTCGTTCTCGCCGAGATAAGAAAAGCCAAGAATGGCCAAGGAGAGACACATGGAAAGCAATAAGCGCGAAAAAGAAATCCAATCCAGACGCACTCTTTTGATTGCGGACGACGACGAAATAAGTGGCGATATCCTTGCCTCTTTCTTTGAAAGAGATTACGACATACTCCGCGCCTACACCGGGAGAGAGACCCTTCAGGTTATCTCCTCTCATCTCGAAACAATCGATTTGGTTTTACTCGACATCTTCATGCCAGATTTAGATGGCTTCCACGTTCTCAAAGAAAGACAGAACAACCCAGAGATAAAGAAAATCCCTGTCATTGTCATGACTGGGGAAGTTGATATTGAGCATGAGTGTTTCAAGCTTGGAGTCAACGACTTCATCAAGAAACCTTTCGAAGACCCAGAGATCATTGTCGCCCGCGTTGAGAGAATGATTGAGCTCTATGAAGACAGAAGCATCATCAAGGAAGTCAAAATCGACCACCTTACCAACCTCTACTCCTTTGAGTTCTTCAAGAAGTTCTGCCTCCAGTTTGATGCCGCATATCCAAACATCAAAAAGGACATGATCTCCATCAACGTCACCCGCTTCCGCTTAATCAATGAGCTATATGGAAAAGAGTTCGCCGATGACGTTCTTAGAAACATCGCTGACTATCTCAAAGACTATGTGAACGAGCATAAAGGATTTGCCTCCCACCATGGCACAGGCGACTTCTTGCTCTACTGCCCTCACATCGAAAACGATAAATTGTTCATCAAAGGTTTGCTTGACCATTTAGAGAAACTCATCAACCCATCAAGCGTCCACCTCCATGTCGGAATCTATCCGAATGTTGACCCATCTTTAGACAAGGATATCGTTATCGGAAGAGCCCACAATATTTCTGAGATAATCCAAGGCGATTCTGAAATTTACCGCATTTTTGACGAGGAAATTGAGAAAAAATCCGTTTTTGAAGAAGAACTCATCAATGGGTTTAAGGACGCTTTAAAGAACGGGCAATTCAAAGTCTTCTATCAGCCAAAATACAAAATCCAGGGAGCGAGAAATACCTTATCAAGCGCCGAGGCTCTTATCCGTTGGAACCACCCAAAATACGGAATGATCTCCCCTGGCGTTTTCATCCCTCTCTTTGAGACCAACGGATTCATCCAGGCTCTCGATTTCTATGTCTTCGAAGAGGTCGCTAAGCAACAGGCGAAATGGAAAGAGGAGCTTGGCTTCTATTTGCCAGTCTCCGTGAACGTCTCACGCGTTGATGTCCATAACCCGAATCTTGAGGCCGAGATTATTAAGGCTGCTGACACTTATGGCATCCCGCACGATAAGTATTATCTCGAAATCACCGAAAGCGCATATTCGCAAGACAAACAGGAGATCCTTGATTTAGTAACCTCCCTCAGGGAGAAAGGCTTCCTTGTTGAAGTCGATGACTTTGGAAGCGGCTATTCTTCCCTTAACGTCATCACCGAACTCCCGTTCGACGTTTTGAAAATCGATATGGTCTTCATGAAGAAGATCGACGAACATCCGATGAACAAGGATGTCGTTATGATGATCTTGGCTTTATGTAGACGTTTCGGCGTCGTTAGCGTCGTCGAAGGCGTAGAGACCGAAGCGAATTACCGTTTCCTCAAGGAAAGCGGCTGTGACGTCGTTCAGGGATACTATTTCTCAAAGCCTTTGCCAGAGAACGAATTCACTGAGCTTCTAAAGAAGGAGAAAGAGAATGAACGTTAAGGAATTCTATAGCCAGATCGGCGGCGACTACGATAGAGCGCTTCAGATGTTAATGAACGACGCTTTCGTCCTTAAACTTCTCAAGAAGTTCGCCGAAGGGAACTATTACGACGAATTAAAGAAAGCTCGCGACGAGAATGACGTCACTCATATCTTTGCGATAACCCACACGCTTAAAGGCGTTGCGGGCAACCTTTGCCTCACCCCTGTTTTCGAAAAGGCTAGCTCAATTTGCGAAGCAACACGCAACAAAAAAGACGGAGTAGATGTCTCGAAGGAGATGGATGACCTAATCGAGACGACTTCTGCCGCCATTAAGAAAATCGAAGAATTATAAAAGGGCGTATCCCATTGAGGATCGCCCTTATCTTTATAACTTACTTAAGCAAATCGTTTTCGACGATGATGTTCGCATATTCCATACCAAGCTGGAACATGTCTTTCGCCCAGTAGTGTTGTCCACCAACACCACCATGGTCGACACCGCTAGAGTTTTCATTGACTTGAAGCTTTAATCCACCCTCATATTGCCAGGAAGAATTGATGATGAAATTCATGTCGCTTTCTTCGCTGATTTGGGTTTTTGCTTCGTTCAAAAGTTTGATATCGCCAACAGTAACGCCCGATGGGAGGGAAGCGGAATCAGAATCGCCTTTATCGAAGATGTAGCAGTCGATGAGAGCAATCTTGTTACCATCTTCTTCTGGAGCGTATTCGCTGAAATCGTCTCTGAATTGACCAAGAAGTCTGTCGAAACGTTCTTTGTATTTGGAAGAAGCGCTTCTTTGGGCGTCGTTTTCGCCTTGATGCCATAAGAAGCCTTTGATGGTTGGCTTTCTGCCTTCTTTTTCTTCGATGAGCTTAAGGTTGTTCTCGACAAACACCTTAAGATGATCTTTATAAAGGTTCGTGTCAGCAGTCAAATCCCAGCTCTGGCCAAAACCACCTGCGCCAAGACCGCTACCGCCGAAAGCGGATTTGATGAAATAGATTGGAGCTTCCTCACTCGCGTGATCTTTTAAGACGTAGGCCGCGCCGACTTCTGGACCAAACTGTTTTTCGTCGGCACCCATTCCTAAAACGGTGTCTAAGAATAAGCCGGCCATTTTGTCTTCTTTGTTTGAACCACGTGTGTTGTTCATGTTGAAGGCAGGTCCGCCATAGAAGCTTGTCTGAACTTCAGGGATGCCGTCATAGCAGCACTGCGCATCAGTAATGCCAAGTTCCTGTAAGCCTTCAGCAAGATAACCATGTCCATCATCAAACTGGGTGTTGCCTTCCATGTTTGATTGTCCGGACAAGATGAAAACGTTGACTGGTTTCTCGACTTCTTCAATTGATGCTGGTTCGGAAGAGGTTTGTGGCTGTTGGTTGCCTGTACATGCGCCTAAGCAAAGCAAAGCGCCTAAACCTAAAGCAAAAGGAAATTTTTTCATAGTGTTCTCCAAAATTTATCTAAATTATATGAAAGCGTGTTTGAAAAGGATATGAAATTCAAATCTTTGTGAGGAGCACAACCGTCTCAACGTGATAGTTCCGGCCAAATTCATCTACTGGCTGGACTTTTTCGACTTTGTATTTCGATTTAAGAACCTTTAAGTCCCTTGCGAGCGTTAATGGGTTGCAAGAAACATAAACAATCTTCTTTGGCTCAAGCGCAAGGGCGGCGCTTAAGAACTTTGGAGTAGAACCTTTCCTTGGAGGATCCATGAAAAGGACGTCAAGGTGTTCTTTTCTCTTCGCCATCCTAAGAATGAACGCAGTAGCGTCGTCCTGATAGGCCTCGAAGTTATTGATGTGGTTCGCCTTAGCGTTCTTGATCGCGTCCTTAACCGCTTCTTCAACAAGCTCAACGGAGATAACCTTCTTTGCTCTCTTTGAAGCAATAAGGCCAATCGTTCCAATTCCTGAATAAGCGTCCAAAACCACGTCATTTTTGCTTATTTCCGCAAAATCCATAGCGGTTTTGTACAGGATTTCCGTCATTACATGGTTGGTTTGATAGAAACTCGCGGCAGAGATCTTGAACTTGATTCCACACAAGGAGTCCTCAATGAATCCAGGTCCGCATAAGGTCATGTAGCGTTTCCCTAAGATAACGTTCGTCCTTTGTCCGTTAACGTTCTGTACAAGGGTTGTTATTTCAGGAATCTCTTTCTGAATGAGGGTAATGAGAATTGGTTTCCTTGGTATGAAGGTTTCTTTGGTGACGAGAACGAGCATGACTTCCTTCTTGTAGTAGGAGGTTCTAATCATCGCGTAACGGATGGATCCAGTTTCGCTTATCTCGTCATAAGGTTCGATTCCCAAACGGTTAAAGATGTCGTTGAGCTTTTCGAGTATTCTCTGGGCTCTAGCGTCCTCGATAAAACACTCTTTCCTTGGGACAATCGCGTGGGTTCCTTCCTTATAAAAACCATAAATGGTTTTTCCTTTGTCGTCTTTACCAAAAGGAACTTGTATTTTGTTACGGTAGTTGATTGGGTTTTCCATGCCTAAAGTAGGTAAAACCTCAACATCGATTTCGCCATATCTCTTTAGTTGGTCGGCAACCTTTCTACGTTTGTATTCAAGCTCGGCTTTGTATGCGTATTTCTGGAAAACACATCCACCGCAAGCGGAAGAGACTTTGCATAAAGGCTCAATGCGATCAGGGGAGAAAACAGAAAGCTTCTTTAACCTTCCGAAGTGTTGACCGTTACGTT
>CADCDV010000055.1 GCA_902800255.1 uncultured Erysipelotrichaceae bacterium
AGGTATAAAGGGCAAGGTCTTTTGAAGCAGAATCAATCGTCAGCTTATACATGCTGATATGGGTCGTGGTATCAACGATTGAACAGCCTTTACTGACATCGAATTCGACGTCCTTGCACTCAAGCTCATCAGGGTTTGACGCGCTTTGAGCCATAGAGATGTAGCTCTTGGTCTTGCCGTTATAGAGGTCTGCGGTCTTGATTGGGAAATACTTAGGTTCGGTGATTTCGCTCTTATAAATAACCGACGCTTTCTTGGTTTCGATGTTGAATTTGATCGTGTAGATGCCATCTTTGAGGACGTTGATGCGGATATCGTATCCTGCTTCTTTTTCCTCTTCGACGCAGGTTTTGTCATAGCCTTCTTCTAAAGAAGCCCAGAGGTATTTGACGTCCTTGGTGACGAAATAGAAATAGTCCTTCTCATAGAAGTACATGTTGTCGTAGACACGGAGGTTCTTATCATTCTCATCGAGGTAGAAATATGAGTAATTGGTGAAGTAACCGTTGCACTCAAGGGACATAAGGATGTCTTCGCGTGTGTAATAGGTCTGGCTTTCTTCCTGGTTGACGAACTCCGGGATGGATTCGTTTGGGAGAGAGGAAAGATTCTCGTTGCCAAATTTGATGGCGGCCGCTCCTTCTCCTCCGAAGAACGAGCAAGAGGCAAGGAGTAACGTTGAAAGGGAAATGACACTTAAAGCGGTTTTCTTCATAGATGGACCTCGGTTCTTATTTTAGTATTTTATACTTAAAATCCTCGGAAATCCTGCCAAAAATGAAAAATCGATTAGACAGTTTATCCAAAACGGAAAATCCCCAACAAAAAAGGGGTTTTTCATTAGAAACCCCTGTTTTTCAAATCCTCACACAAGGTTGAGTAGAATCCGTATATCCTCTCCTTCTTGCTTTTCTTCGCCATAAAATCGAAGACGTCGCTATGGGAGATTGAGCCTTCTAGCATGAGGCCCTTATATTCGCCGAATTTGGCGGACTCTTTGCTGACTAGACCGTCGCTAGGCTCCCCTTTCTCAACGTGATGGCAAAAGGCTAACGGAATTCCAAGAACGAAATCGTCCCGGCTTCTTTCAAGCGTGGCCGAATAGCTTTGGCAGTAGATCCCGCTTCCAGCCTTGAGAATCACCTCTTCAACAGGATTCCAGGAAGCAAGCTGCTCTAATGATTTTAAGGAATTTGGATGCCTATCTCCGAGGATGCGGTACCAAAGGTTGACGAAGAAGGCCATGACATGGAGCATCCAGCGAGGGAGTTTCGCCACTCCTCTAGCGACTGGGGTTCCTTTATGTGGGGTGCACATGGTCGTAAAGCTTGCGACATGTTCCGCCATATCTAGTTTCTCAATCATGTATTTGGCATCAAGGCCGCCTTTTGAGTGGGCGATGATGTTCACTTTGTCAACAGCATTCTCTTCGAGAATCTTGAGGATTTCCTTCTTAAGGACCTCTGCGTTGTGCTCAATTGGGGCAAAAGCCTCAACTTTGCTTCTAGATACGACAAAGCCTTCCTCTTTGAGTTTGCGTTCAATCTGGCCAAAAGGCTTCATGAAAATGCAGTCTCTGACAGCGAGACCGTGCACGAGGATAATCGGGTAACGGGTGTTCATCGCGTTTGATAATATCACTTTTGGGGAAGACGAGTAAACACGCCCCACCGCTCATACGCAAAAGAAAAAGGCCAAAATGGCCTTTAAGTGTGAATGACGGAGACCGATCAGTTGCTTTTCTTTGTATCCCTTTTGACGAGGGATAAGACTGCGAGGACAGTGACGAATAACCCTTCAACGAGATCGAACAAAACAAAGATGATGCTAAGCACGATGAATTGCTGCGCAGTTTCAGCATCGGGATAGTATGGATAGCCAGAAGGTTGCGAATAATAAGAGATGGTTTGGGCACAATCAAAGATTTGCATCGGCAAAAAGCCAAGCATAAGAATGCCAGCGCAAACTAAGAGAAGAATAGCGGGAATTATATGGTCTGAATCCCCATCTTTCTTCTTGAACATCTTAGCCGTAAATACAATTCCTAAGATGGCTGCAATAAGCATCAAAGCACCAAGAATTAATCTGACATAGTACGCACCTGGAAGCTGGACTCCATCATTTGAGTACACGACTATGCTTTCAACTGCAGAAATGAAAAGCTCAAAGCTTAAGAGAGCAGACACACATAGACCAGCGAACAAAAATACTTTTTTCATGATTTGTTACCTCGGTTTTTTATCATGCGCTTTTTGATAGAAGGAAATCAATACCCTTAAAAGAAAAATCCACTGGATTTGCAGCGGATTTTTCGATTTTGCTCGTAATTTTCGGATATTAGAACAAGCCGGAGATGTTGCCATCTTCATCGACATCGATGTTATTGGCAGCAGGTACTTTTGGAAGACCAGGCATTGTCATGATCTCGCCGGTTAAGGCAACGATGAAGCCTGCGCCTGCGCTGACTTTGATGTTTCTGACGGTGACCTCGAAGTTCTCTGGAGCGCCAAGTTTGTTCTGGTCATCAGAGAAGGAGTATTGGGTCTTAGCAACGCAGATTGGGAGGTTTCTGAATCCGAGTTCTTCGAGTCTAGCGGCCTGCTTCTTGGCGGCTGGGGTAAGAACGACGCGGCTGCCATGGTAGATCTTCTTGACGATTTGGTCGAGTTTCTCCTCGATGGAGTTGTCGAGTTCATAGCTGAAGGTGAAGTTATTTGGTTCATCGCAAAGGCGGACGACTTCTTTCGCAAGTTCGATGCCACCATTGCCACCATCAGCCCAAACGGTCGAGAGTTTGACGTTGACGCCGAGTTCTTTGCATTTCTTCTCAACGAGCTCGATTTCAGCATCGGTGTCGGTTGGGAAACGGTTGATCGCGACGACGCATGGGAGGTGATAGACGGACACGATGTTGTCGATGTGTCTAAGAAGGTTTGGAAGGCCTTTTTCAAGGGCAACGAGATCTTCTTTGCCAAGTTCGGTCTTCTTTAAGCCACCGTGCATCTTAAGAGCTCTCACGGTTGCGACCATGACGACGCAATCTGGTTTGAGGCCGGCTAAGCGGCATTTGATGTCGAGGAATTTCTCAGCGCCAAGATCAGCACCGAATCCGGCTTCTGTGACGGTGTAGTCAGCAAGCGACATAGCCATGTTGGTGGCAGTGACGGAGTTGCAGCCATGGGCGATGTTGGCGAATGGGCCACCATGGACGAAGCATGGGGTGCCTTCAAGGGTCTGGACGAGGTTTGGCTTGATGGCGTCCTTGAGAAGAGCGGTCATCGCACCGACGGCGTGGAGGTCTTTGGCGGTGACTGGTTTGTCGTCATAGGTGTAGGCGACGACCATTCTGCCGATTCTTTCCTTTAAGTCGTTGATTGAGGTGGCAAGGCAGAAGATGGCCATCATTTCGGTAGCGACGGTGATGTCGAATCCATCTTCTCTTGGGGTGCCGTTGGCTTTTCCGCCAAGGCCATCGACGACGAATCTAAGCTGGCGGTCATTCATATCAAGGCATCTCTTGATGACGATCTTGCGGTTGTCGATGCCTAATGGGTTGCCTTGCTGGATTGAGTTATCGAGAAGAGCGCAGAGAAGGTTGTTGGCTGTGGTGATGGCGTGGAAGTCACCGGTGAAGTGAAGGTTGATGTCCTCCATTGGGACGACCTGGGCGTATCCACCGCCGGCAGCGCCGCCTTTGATGCCGAAGACTGGGCCAAGAGATGGTTCTCTTAAGGCTGCGATGGTGTTCTTGCCGATCTTTCTAAGACCGTCGGCAAGGCCGATGCTGGTTGTGGTTTTGCCTTCTCCAGCTGGGGTTGGGGTGATGGCGGTGACAAGGATGAGTTTTCCTTTCTTGCGTCCTTCTTTTAAGAGGGCGTAGTCGACCTTGGCTTTGTACTTGCCATAAGGTTCAAGGTACTTGTCGTCGACGCCGGCGAGTTTCGCGATGTCGAAGATGACCTTTTTCTCGCACTTTTGCGCGATTTCAATGTCTGTAAGCATTCTTTTTTCCTCCTAAGAAATTTTATTTTTTATTTGAAGAACTCAACCGCGGACTTAAACATTTCCATGTCATATTCGCCGTAGACGTTCTTATATAATCCATTTCCGATACGTTCGCTGTGACCCATCTTGCCAAGGATTCTTCCATCGAAGGAAGTGATGCCTTCAACGGCTAAGACTGAGTTATTTGGGTTATAGCGGATGTCGTCGGTTGCTTCGCCTTTAAGGTTAACATATTGCGTAGCAATTTGCCCATTTTTAGCAAGTTCCTTCACGAGCTCTTCGCTAGCAAAGAAGCGGCCTTCGCCATGGGAGATGGCAACGTTATAGACGTCGCCGACCTTGGTTCTTGCTAACCATGGTGACTTATTGGATGCGATTCTCGTTCTCACGATCTTGGATTGGTGTCTGGCAATCGTGTTGAAGGTAAGGGTTGGGCAAGACTCATCGGTATCCATGATCTTGCCATATGGGACAAGGCCAAGCTTGATTAAGGCTTGGAAACCATTACAGATGCCAAGCATGAGGCCTTCTCTATTCTCAAGAAGGTCAGTGACGGCATTCTTGACCGCTTCGTTCCTGAAGAACGAGGTGATGAACTTGGCGGAACCGTCTGGTTCGTCACCACCGCTGAATCCGCCTGGGATGAAGATGATCTGGCTCTTCTTCACCTCTTCAGCGAAATCCACGATGGATTTGTTGAGGTTTTTGGTATCGAGGTTATTGATGACGAAGATCTTAACCGAAGCCCCTGCTTGTAGGAGAAGGATTCATAGATCTTGTTATCTTTCTTTTCGAGGGTTGGGTAAACGCTTTCGAGTTTGCCTTCATACAAGGCATCGATGTCGCTAACCGCAACTTCTTCGTTTTGATAGGCGTATTTGGAGTCGCTAGTGACTTCGCCAACATAGAGGCCATCGAGTTTTTCGTTAGTCTCGACCATGAATGAGCCATAGGCATAGCCATAGATGTCACTAAGGGTCAATTCTTTGTTGAACTTGAAGCCATAGCCATTGCCGATAGCGGCTTTCATGACGGCTTCAGCAAGGCCACCAAGGGACATCGTTGAGCAGGATTTGATTAAGCCTTTGGCGTTAAGGTCTTCGATTTTCTTGAAAAGGGCTTTGAGGCTTTCGGCATTTGGAAGGCCGTTATTCTCATATGCAGGCTTCAAGAGATAGACTTTGCTGCCTGCTTCTTTGAATTCGTTGGTGATGACTTCGTTGACGTTGCCTGTGGTGACGGCGAAGGAAACAAGGGTTGGAGGAACATCGAGTTTCTCGAATGACCCTGACATCGAGTCTTTGCCACCAATAGCGGCGACGCCATAATCGAGCTGGGCTTTGAAAGCGCCAAGGAGAGCGCTAAGAGGCTCGCCCCAACGTCTAGCGTCTTTCATCGGCTTTTTGAAGTATTCCTGGAAGGTGAGATAGACGTCTTCGAATTTAGCGCCAGTCGCAATGAGCTTGGAGATGCTTTCAACGACGGAAAGATAAGCGCCTTGATATGGGTTCTTCTCCATGATGAATGGGTTATATCCCCATGACATGAAGGAGCAGTCGTCAGTGTGTTTTTCTTCAACCGAGATCTTGGTGACCATGGCCTGGACAGGAGTCCTTTGGTATTTGCCACCGAATGGCATGGTGACTGCGCCTGCGCCGATCGTTGAGTCGAATCTCTCGCTAAGACCGCGCTTTGAGCAGATGTTGAGATCGCCAGCGAGGGCTTTGAGGTTTGAGGTGAAATCCCCTGCTACCTCTTTTTTGTAACTAAGAGGTTTGGAAGCAAGGATGTCGATATGCTTCTCAGCACCGTTGGAATTAAGGAATTCACGGCTGATGTCGACGATGACCTTGTCATTCCATTTCATGACAAGGCGTGGGTTTTCTGTAACGACGGCAACAACGGTTGCTTCGAGGTTTTCTTTGTTAGCAAGAGCAAGGAAGGCGTCGACGTTTTCTTTTTCGACAACCACCGCCATTCTCTCTTGCGATTCGCTGATGGCGAGTTCGGTGCCATCAAGGCCTTCGTATTTCTTTGGGACGGCATTGAGGTTGATCGATAAGCCATCCGCGAGTTCGCCGATAGCGACTGAAACGCCGCCAGCGCCGAAGTCGTTGCACCGTTTGATCATCTGACAGGCTTCTTTGTTTCTAAAGAGCCTCTGGAGTTTTCTTTCTTCTGGGGCGTTTCCTTTTTGGACTTCCGCGCCACAGGTTTCGACGGAGTGGGCGTTATGGGCTTTGGAGGAGCCGGTAGCACCACCAACGCCATCTCTGCCAGTTCTGCCGCCAAGAAGGATAACGACATCGCCATCGACTGGGCGCTCACGTCTAACGTTTTCCGCTGGGGTTGCCGCGATAACGGCGCCGATTTCCATACGCTTTGCGACGTATCCTGGGTGATAGATCTCATCGACGATGCCAGTCGCTAAGCCGATCTGGTTGCCGTATGAGGAATAGCCAGCGGCTGCGGTTTGGACGAGTTTACGCTGTGGGAGTTTGCCCTGGATGGTTTCACTAAGTGGGACGGTTGGGTCGCCAGCGCCAGTGACACGCATTGCGCCATAGACGTAGCTTCTTCCCGAAAGAGGGTCACGGATAGCGCCGCCGATACATGTGGCAGCACCACCGAAAGGCTCGATTTCAGTTGGGTGGTTATGGGTTTCGTTCTTGAAGAGGAGGAGCCATTTCTCCGTTTCGCCATCGACTTTGACATCGATCTTGACGGTGCAGGCATTGATTTCCTCTGATTCGTCGAGTTTCTCGAGCATGCCTCTCTTTTTGAGGACTTTGGCAGCAAGGGTGCCAATATCCATGAGGTTGATCGGTTTGGTTCTATTAAGCTCTTTGCGGCACTTAATGTATTCTTCGTAAGCCGCTTGAATTTCTTTGTCTTCGAAAGAGACGCTATCGATCGTGGTCAAGAAGGTCGTGTGACGGCAGTGATCGGACCAATAGGTGTCGATCATCTTGATCTCGGTGATGGTTGGGTCTCTTTGCTCACTTTTGAAGTAGGCTTGGCAGAAAGCGATGTCATCAAGGTCCATGGCTAAGCCGTTTTCATTGATGAAGGCGGCAA
>CADCDV010000056.1 GCA_902800255.1 uncultured Erysipelotrichaceae bacterium
TTTTTTCGTCCCGTAAGTAAAATATAGACATGGAAAAGAAGATTGAACCCATTTACCCAAACTCCCAGTTCAAGACTTTTTGCTATATCAAAAGCGTGATTACGAGACCCAACATCATCGTCGGCGATTATTCGTATTATGACGATAGCGAAGAAGGCCCGGAGTCTTTTGAGAAGCACGTTACGCATCACTACGATTTCATGGGGGACAAGCTCATAATCGGAAAGTTTGTCGCTATTGCAAGAGGAGTGGAATTCGTCATGAACGGCGCTAACCACATGCTTGATAGCTATACGACTTATCCTTTCGAGATCATCGATGAATTCAAAGGGTTATCTAGACCTTTCGGAAATCGTGGAAATCGTGGAGATACGGTGGTTGGCAATGATGTTTGGATTGGCCAAAAAGCAACGATCCTCCCGGGCGTCCATATCGGAGACGGTGCGATCATCGGTGCCTGTTCCGTCGTAACCAAAGACGTCCCTCCTTACTCAGTTGTTGCTGGAAACCCTGCGGAGGTGAAGAAATACCGCTTCGACAAGGAGACGATTGATTTGCTCCTCAAACTCAAGTGGTGGGACAAAGGCATAGAAGAGATCAAAAAGATGATCCCGTTCCTAACTTCCGGTGAGATAGACAAAGAGAAACTCAAAGAACTCGTTAAATAAAAATGAAAGCCTGACAGAGATGTCGGGCTTTTTATTTCGTCTTCTTCGAAATTAAGTATTGAATTATCGAAAACGAATATTCTATAGTGGGCTTGTGCCAGAAATGAGGAAAACGCATATGAAAAAGACCATCTTACCCTTACTCATGACCGTGTGTTTATGCGGATGCGGTTTCCATTATCGCCAGATTAATTGCGAGAGCATTGCGGTCGTAAACGCCGATAGAACGGAGCGTTATACGTTCGTACACAAAGAAGGTTTCGATCAGGTTTACGAATTCGTATCCCTTGGAGGCGACGTGATTTACGCTGACTCCATCCCGCTTAGTCCTTACATAAAACAAACGGGTAACTCCGAATATGTGCCAATCAAGGTATATAAAAATAAGGAGACACAAGGGTACACCGAATACACTTACAGCAGATGCGTTGGTCCAATCGGCACCATCCATAACCATTACGTTCACGAAATAGACAAGTGGACCATTGAGACCGAACTCATATACAACCGATCCGCCACGTCATACCCTCAGTTCCGCGAGATGAAAGGAGCTGAAGAGGCCTATAAGTGTGCCTCCAAGACTCACTACTACCATCTTAATGGAGGCGGCACCGTCTATCTTGATACGACCCCACAAGGTCTCAAATGTCACTTCTACCAAACTTTCGACGAAACATACGAAATCACATACTCTGTGCTCGAATAAGGAAAATAACCAATACATTTGAACGTTTTATCGCTACCTAATCGTCTTAAGAGGTGAACGGGAGCGATCCTTTTACTCAAAAACAAGGAGGAACAAACAATGAAAACGAAAAATCTCAAGCAAATCGTGTTTCCTTTGATGGGACTCCTTCTTTCATCTTGCGTCATCCATGGAACGAAGAGCGATGACACCCTTGCCTTCACAATCATAAATAGCAGTGTCCCTGTCGACCCTTCAATCAGTCTGCCAGAGACAAGCTCGAGCGAAAGGGCAGTGAACTACACCCTCGTCTCTGAGACAAGAGAAGGTCTGGAAGAGACATACGCGAGTTTCTTCAAAGATACCTTTGAATGCAATTTGCTCAGCGTCAATATCCGTTTTGGAGACGATTTTCTTTACGACAAAGCGGATGAAGTCATAGTAGGTTCGTCGAGCCATTACGAATACTGGAAAAGCAAGTCCGCCGGATACTGTGATACGTATTATCACGATTTGGATTTTGAAAGGTGGGCGTTTGTTGACGAGGAAGGCAATAAGGTCGTCGCTTATGGCGATAAATATTACTATGTTGGCGAGGAGGCTTATCAAAACGTCTATAAGTATTATAAGAACGAGATTGATCTTCCTGGCTATCTTGAGGAAATAATGACCTCTCAAGATCCGATCATTGAAGACAATATCGAATCACGCTACGCCGCCGTTTATAAAACCTTCCTCTCTGAAACGGATGATGGATATAGCGATATGCTCATCACCGTGAACGTCAAAGACATGGAGGGCAAGGAGCTTGAACTCGCTAGGCTCGAAGCCTCTTCCAAAGACGGTTTTGTCTATGGAGCCGCCTACAGTTCCATGAACGTAGGAAGGTATTATTATCAGGGCATTCTTATCCAGGAATACTTTGAAAGAAGCTCTAAGTATTTTCGCTTCTATTCTTATGAAGGCTTAGAGATCAATATCCCTGATATCTCCGATTGGGAAGATGTGACGGGCATGATGGACAATAACTAAAGGGGCGTGTTCCGCCTCTTTTTCTTTGAGACCCTAAAAACCAAATAAAAAAGCAGATGTGACACACTTTTGTTAATTTTGGTTTACAATAACAATAAAGAAACATGCAATTCAAAGAATACCTTCTCCAAAATTGGGCTCTTATTCTCATACTCATGGCTTTTGCCATCTCTTTGGCGACGACTGTCTTCCTTGAGAAAAAAAGGATCATCCGCCTATACGTTTTGCTTATTTCGATATTTGTTTTGTCAATCGTCGTCTTCATTGAATTCAATACAGAAACAATCGCTTTAAGGAATGTCCTTATGGCCATAAGGTACAGCGCGACCCCGCTCATCATCGCGCTTATCATCTACGCCCTCGTAAGAAAGATGAGGTGGTTCATTTGGATTCCCGCTTTTGCGCTAGTCGTTCTTGAAATCGTCTCTATCTTCACAGGCGTTGTCACTAGCATCGACGAGAGTGACCAAATGGTTCGTGGACCTTTATGGTTCATGCCGTATGCCATGGTTGGCTTTTATGCCTTCACGCTCATCTTCCTTCTCTTCAAGAGAAGCAACAAGAAAGCCATCGAGATCATCTCAATCTCCTTCTTAGCCTTCGCCCTTGGCTCAGGCCTCGTCCTTCCTTTCATCTTCAAAGGGGATTACGCTTCGATATTCTGCGTCACGATTGCCGTCGCTTTATTCGCTTATTACGAATTCCAAATCCTCTCCCTCACGAAGAAGGATTCCCTTACAGGTCTTTTGAACCGTCATGCTTACTTCGCTGACATCTCTAATGATCCTAGAAGCATTTCGGCTCTCGTCTCAATTGATATGAATGGCCTCAAATACATCAACGACCATATAAGCCACGTGGCAGGGGATGAGGCCTTAATCGCCATCTCCTTATGCTTCAACCGCGCCTTAAAAGGGAGAGAGACCGGCTACCGTATCGGTGGAGACGAATTCATCATCGTCTGCCGCAAGACCTCGGAAGAGGAAGTCATCGCTCTTGTTGAGAGAATCAAGAAGAACGTCAGCGAAACCAAATATTCCTGCGCGATTGGATATGGCCTTAACCTCAAAGGTGATAAAGACATCGAAGCCCTCCTCATCGAATCCGATGCGAGGATGTATGAGGACAAGGAGAGATATTACCGCGAAAGCGGCATAGAAAGACGCAAAAATTCCTAACCATTGAAGACATTGAGTGGCCTTAAGTTGCCACTCTTTTTCTTTTTATGCTTAAAAAGCATAGGAGTATTGATTTTGCTTTTCGTTTTGTTGTACCCTTTTGCAGGGTTAATCCCCGGCGGAAAACTTAATATGAAAAAGAATAGATTATTGATTGGCTTGCTCGCCGCTGGGGCGCTTTGCCAAGTCACGGGTTGCTCGCTAGAAAAGACCGCAGCCAATGACTGGGAAGGCCTTTATGAGATGTATCAGAACTTCTTCAAGAAGACCTATGAGCAGACCAACATGACCATCGATTTCTATCACGATGGCGTCAAGAAGGAGTGGACCGAGCAGATTCGCGACAACACTTGCCACATCATTTCGGAAAACGGGGACATCTGGGCCTGGCTCAATGAAGTCGACACCAAAATCGTCGGCTACCAGCTTTCTTTTGAAGGCAGCGACAGCCATTATTACATCGCTAACGACAAACTCTACGAAGAGACCTATAAAGCCTACATCGGCCGTTTGAGCATCCTTGATGATGCCAATGAGAAGATGGAAGAGGGCCTTGATTATGAGGATCGTGAGAAGTTCGCCAATTCGACCTTCTCTGCCGAAAAGAAAGACTTAGGCAACGACCTCACAAGCTTCACCTGCACAATCGACACCAAAGCCTTTGGCACCTTCAAAGGTTCGAGCTTTGTCTTCCATGCCGAAGCGAAAGAAGGCCTTGTCACCAAAGTGTCCTTCACCGGAGTTGATTTAGGTGACGAAGACACTATGAGCAGACACGTCTTCAAAATCACCTACAATAACGTCAGCAAAATCAAAATCCCTGACATAACCGGCTGGGAAGCAGGGAACTACGAGTCAAAATAATCAGGTTTTGCAAAGATTTTTCTCGAGGAACACGGATCAATGAATAAGAAAGCCTTACTTGCCGGAGCGATCGCCATCAGCTCGCTCATCGCTCTCTCCTCTTGCAATGGACGCAATTACGAAATTACATGGGCCTATACGTTTGAAGATGCTTATAGCCTTTTCAAGAACTTCTTCGCGAAGACTTTTGAGCATACCAACATGGAGGTATCGATCAAACGGACCAAAGACTTTTATGTGGACCCTGAAACAAAGAAATGGGCTAAAGAAGAGAGCGAGGAAATCGAAGAAATCCTAGGCGATTCCAGCCACCGTTATAACAA
>CADCDV010000057.1 GCA_902800255.1 uncultured Erysipelotrichaceae bacterium
ACCCTTGGAACCGGTGTCGGCGGCGGACTTTTCCTTGATGGAAAACTCTACGAAGGCAACGAAGGCAAAGGAACCGAGCTTGGCCACATGGTCATCGAAAGAGGCGGACGTCAGTGCACTTGCGGACTCAAAGGATGCCTTGAGGCATACGCTTCGGTTACCGCTTTGATTAGCGACACCAAGAAAGCCATGAAGAAAGACAAAGCCTCCAAGATGTGGGACTTCGTCAAAGGCGACATCAAAAAAGTTGATGGCCGCACTTCATTCGAATGCGCCAAAAAAGGCGACAAGACCGCTTTGAAAGTCGTCGATGATTATGAGGAATATCTCACCCTCGGAATCATCAACTTCTGCAATATCTTCCGCCCAGAGGCTGTCATCTTAAGTGGCGGTCTTTCCAATCAGCGCAAATACTTAACCGACGCCGTCGAGAAGAAGCTCGCGGCCAAGGATTATGGCTTCAAGAGAACCCCTGAAGTCAGAGTTCTCGTCTCTGCCTTAGGCAGCGATGCCGGCGTTGTCGGTGCAGCCGCTCTTTTCATCGCTTAGAAAACTCTAGGAACCAATAGGTTCTAAATATAGTAAAATTAACTCATAAAGGAGGTACTTTTAATGTACGAACCTTGCGAAATTTTTGAATAATTTCGACAAAGTGTTCATGGATACTTGTTCCTTGATGGAAGACTCGTTCCCAGTCTTCATGGATTGCTTAGTCAAATCCCGTGAATATTGGAAAGACGGTTTGAAAGTTATTGTTCTTGGCGAATGCATAGAAGAACTCAAAAAGCATTCGAAGAGCAAGGAAGGCGATAAGTTAGTAGAAGCGAAACTCGCCCTTAAAATCCTGCAAGACAATAAACGCCATGGCAAAACCATTGAGATCACAAAACCAACGCACAAAGACGGTTTTGCGGATAGAGCAATCTTTGCCAAGGTCACCGATCTGAGAATCGCCGAGAAGATTCTCATCATCACCCAAGACAAGAAACTTACAAACGACATCCGTGGTCTCAATAGCCTCGAATCCCAAAAGGGAAGAAACATCAACGTCTACCGCATTGGTAGAAACGGTGATTTAGAGGTGAACTACGGTGAGAAGCCGCTAGAACGCGCGCCAGCAAGAAACACAATTCGACCAAGTTCGAACAAAACCCCATTCAAAACTAAACAGGAAGCTCCGCAAAAAGCCCCTGAAAAACCAAAAATCACTGACAAATCCCCTGTGGTTTTAGCAGATTCCGTTCTTTCCGCGAATCTCAGCAATCCTAACTACCCATCTTCAAGGAAGATTGAGGATATCGACAAACAGCTTTCCCTCCTCAAGGCCATGAAGCCTGCTGAGAAAGCAAATCTCAAGCTCCGTTACCCAGAGGAGAAGTTGCTTGAAGAGAAGAAGCGCTTAGCTCCTGCTCCAAAAGCCAAACCAGCCGAACCAAAGAAACCAGTTGAGCCAAAGAAAGTTGCTCCTGCTCCAAAACAGGAAGCAAAACCTGAGGTTCAGAAAACCTTCTACGGAATTGGAAGAACCCCAAGCTTCGCGCTTCAGAAACTTGGTGACCATAACGGTTGGATCTTCCGTGACCCAGCGGTTGAATACTTCGCGCCTGTGCATGGCGCCTATGACGTCACCACGAGAGATCTCAAAGGCGTCGACAAAGAGTTGTCTCAACTCAAGCCAGACATGATGGAAGAGTGGCCAATCAAAGGCGCGACCATTCTCTTCGAGAAGAAGAACAACGACTTCTACGCCTCTCTCAAACCTAAACCTGTGGCGGTGGCCAAACCAAAAGCCGCGCCAAAGGCGAAAGCGGCCCCAGCTCCAAAAGCAAAGCCAGCGGAACCCAAGAAAGCCGCTCCAGCTAAGAAAGCCGCCCCAAAGAAACCTGTCAGCCACAGTTCCGGCTTTGCCGAAACCCAAAAGCAGGATCAGATTCTTAACGCCAACATCAACAACCCTAATTATTCAAAAGTCTTGGCGGCCAAAGCCATCGAGGCTCAGATCGAAAGGGTTCGTCATCTTAAACCAGGTGAAGCCAATGAGCTTAACCTTGGGCTAAAAGATTTACAGACCAAACTTAAAGAGATTAGAAACGGCCTCAAATAATTGTTTAAACAATTAGAAACCTTGAACATAGATTACAAGGCTAGTAAGATTAACTCGTTTCTAGTAAAGGACTAACTTATGAAAAAGACTTCAAATTTAGGTGGATTACTTGGCATTTGTGCCCTTATCTTCACCCTTTGCGCGTTCCTCTTCCCAATCGCTCCTGGTGTCCAGGCCGGTGCGGATGAGCTTGTTCGCGGTTATGACTTCGTCTTCACCAACCCAGCTGCTCCATTCACAATCAGCGCGACTGGCGGACTTGTCGCCATGTTCGTTCTCTTCATCGTTGGCGCTGCCTTCGAGCTCCTCGGAGTCGCCTTCGGATGGTATGGCGGAAAGTTCGGCGGATTCCTTTCGATCGTCGGTGGCCTCTGCATGGCCGTTGCCGGCATCTTAGCCTTCCTTGCTCCAACCATGGTTGAAGCTCCTCAGTTCCAGCTTACCCTTGCTTGGGGATTCATCGCTACCGCGATCGCTTCCCTCATCGCCGCTGGCATCGAACTCTTCGTCGGCGTCAAAGCCTTCCTTGCTAAATAAGGAAAGACAACAAAAAACCTAGGACCGATTCGTCGGTCCTTTTTTTGTGAACATTTTCGTAAAAGCCTCTATATGAATAGTGGAGGCAATTATGAATAATTCAATTTACGAAAACACCGAGACAGAAGTGCTCACATATTTCTCAAAACTCATATCCGCAGGGCTTGATCCCTATTCTTCCCAGTTCAAAGGCACTTTCAAAATGACCACTTTGAGGGAGAAGCTTTGCAAGACTCTCAAAGACACCGCAAGCCTTATCAGTGGGTGGGGCTATGACATGAATCGCTACCAACAGATTTGTGATGTCTGTGCGGAAAAGATGGTGAAAGAAATAAATTATGAAGTTGAAAAATTATTTCAGGAAAATGTCAAAGGCAGCTATTTCATCGTCGACTTTGGCGCCTACGAAAATCAGATATCATCTTTATTATTTAACGCGTTCGCGCGTATGAATGAGCGGGCAAAAAATTTCGCATAAAAAATTAGCACTTACCTATTGACAGTGCTAAAAAGAGGGCTAATATATAGTTAGCACTTAGGAAGAATGAGTGCTAAAAAATCCCAAGGAGGTAACTACAATGACATTTGATTTAGTCAACTACGGATTTGATCCATTCTACGATTTCTTCGCTCCAGTTAGCAGAAGAGAAAATCACGCCATCTCCATGAAGACGGATGTCAAAGAAGACGAAACCCATTACATGATGGATGTAGAGCTTCCTGGCGTTAAGAAAGAAGACATCAACGTCACCCTCAAAGATGGATACTTAACCATCTCCGCCAAACGCGAAGACAAGAGGGATGAAAAGTCCAAAGGCAAATATGTCTGCCACGAGAGAACCTACGGTTCTGCTTCTAGGACTTACTATGTTGGCCTAACCGACGAAAAGAGCATCAACGCTAAATTCGAAAACGGTGTTCTCTCCCTCGTCTTCCCTAAACAAGGAGAGAAGAAAGAGTTGGTTCACAACATCTCAATCAACTAGTAACAGCGGCTACTCCTTTCACGCTGTTCCATACCAACTATCTCGACTAACAAAAGAAAGAGGCGTCCTTACTCCGCGCCTCTTTTTTTGTTTTTAAAGTTTGATTTGCTTTGGGAAAGGTTCTTTTCTCATGATTCCCCACATCTTGTCGATGTATGAGAGGGTATAGAAGTTCTCGAAGTAGTGGTAGTAGAAGGCTCCTTTGAGAGTCATCGTGTACACGCCGTCTTTCTCAGCGAGGTATCCGATCTTCTTCGCTAACCATAGCTCAAACCGGTACATCTTTTTTAGCGGCACTCCGAAGAACTTCTCGAAGTCTTTCTCATCAACGCTTGTGCTATAAGCAGTCCAGAAGAGCCAATAGACCATTCTTTGTCTTTTCTTGAACCTGATGGTCAACGAAGTTGGGAGTTTTCCTTCTTCGATTCTCTTGATATAGGCATCGACATCGAACGTGTTGATCTTGAACTGGTCCCTAAGGAGAGTGGTGGCGGAACAACCAAAGCCTAAGAAAGTCTCTCTCGTCATAGACGAGTATTTGGCTTCTGGTTTGCTTGAAAAGGTCCAGATCGTGCTTCTTGGATAGCCTTTCTCTTGGCAATGTTTCGTTATGGCATCGAGAAGGGCTCTCTTCTCTTTCTTTGGTAATGCTTTGACCTTGCTTGAGGTGAAAGTGAAATCGATGAACGGATAAATGGCTACGTGATTCGCGCCTAGTTCGAAAGCTTCATCGACGTCCGCTTTCAAATCTTCATAGGTCTGGGAAGGAAGAGCGAATATGAAGTCCATGGAAACGGTCTCAAAAGGAACGGCCTCAAGAGCCTCTTTCATGGCTTTGGTGTCTACGCTTCTTCTTCCTAAGATGGATTGGTATTTCTCTCTGAAGGATTGAATGCCAATCGAGATCTTTGTTACACCGGCATCTTTGAGGATTTGAAGCGTATCTTTGTTAACGTTCTCCGGATGAAGCTCCAAACCGATTCCTTCTGTGATGATGAAGTGCTCGTTTATGGCCTCAATGATCTCCTTGATTCTAGGCGCGGATAAAGCAGGGGTTCCGCCTCCAAAGTAGAGGCTCGTGACCTTCTTCTTTTCTTTGCTTTGAGAACCAACTAAATGAATCTCTTTTATGAGGGCGTCGATATACCTATTACTCTCCTCTTCTGAGTAGAGTTTTTTGCAATACGGGCAGAAATTGCAGATGCTTTTGCAAAAAGGAAGGTGAACATATAGACCTAAATTGTCGAGGTTTTCATATGGGAGAACCTGGTCGTAATCGCTCTTGAAGGTGAATGGTTTGAGTGACCTTGTTAACCAGCTTCTCGCAAGGGAAGTAAGGAAGCTCATTTTAGATATATTTCAGGTAAGTCTTAAGCATCTCGAAGACGATCTTCAAGTTGCCTCTGAATAAGAGGGTATATTCGGCGACGAAGAAGTAGCCGCATTCATCACAAAGGCCCGGGACTTCGATGCAACGTCCGCAGGTTGAGAGCTTCCCGTTCTCAATAACAACACACTGGTAGCATGGGGTTGGGAATTTGTTCTCGATGATATATGGGAATGCGCTCTTAAGGTTAAAGACAGGGCAACCTTCCTTCTTCATCATCTGCTTTATGGTGTCGCAGCACTTGGCTTTATCTTCTTTGGTGAGTTTGAGTTCTTTGGTGTCTGGGTATGGGGTGTGGAAATTGAAAGAGACCGCTCTGACGTTCTTGGTGTCGCGGGCCTTCTCACAGACATCACGGATGCAGTCTTTATTGATTTGGTTCACGGCCATATAGAAACAAATGTTGTCTGAAGTGGCCTTGGAGATGTTCTCAAAGATGGTGTCGTATGTATCACCTCTGATGATGTTATGATGGACCTTATCGCCATCAAGACTTAATAAAATTAAGTCCGCCTCTGGCAAATCGATCGGCCAGGTGCCATTTGTGACGACGTTGACGATGAGGAAGCCCATCTTCTTTGCTTCAATGACGAGGTCTCTAAGCGTCTTGTCCCCATCCTTCCACATGAAGGTTTCGCCTCCACAGAAGAAAAGGATACGCACGCCCATGTCATAGAGCTGTTTCATCTCGCCTTTGATCTGTTCATAAGGGTGAATGACCGCGGTGATGTTATTGACGGAACAGTGTTTGCAGTGGAGATTACACTTATCTGTAACGATGACTGTTCCTAGAATCGGTTTCTTCCTACGAAAGAG
>CADCDV010000058.1:0-5814 GCA_902800255.1 uncultured Erysipelotrichaceae bacterium
TCGACTGAGAACTGGAACCGCCCGCAGGATGAGATCGATCATCTTATGGACTACCTCGAGGAATTCTTCCATCGCGAGATCGATTACATCATGAAGACCGGCGGCAGGGTTGTCGTCTCCGGCGACTTAAGCCGTATCAGAGAGCAGACCAGAAAGGTTTGCTATGAGGCCATCGAGATGACCAAGAACAACGATGCCTGTGTCTTCAATGTCTGCCTCAATTACGGTGGACGCGATGAAATCGTCAGAGCCACCAAGAAGTTTGCCGAAGCTTATAAGAACGGCGAGGCCAAACTCGAAGACCTTGATGAGGCCTCTTTCAAAAACTACCTCTGGCAACCAGATATGCCTGATGTCGATTTGATGATCAGGACCAGTGGTGAGCAAAGACTTTCAAATTACATGCTATATCAGAATGCCTATGCGGAATTTGTCTTCACTGATGTGAAGTGGCCTGATTTCCGCCGCAAAGCATTCATCGACTGTTTGAAAGAATACCAAAACAGAAACCGCCGTTACGGGGGACTAAAGAATGAATAAGAAGATCGGAAACATCGAAATCAACACACCACCAGAGGGTTACAAGACCTCTCTTAAGAGCAGACTCATCGTTGCCGGTGTTCTTTTGATTACCGCTCTTCCAACCTTCGTCCTTGGCGGTTGGTTCTATTTCTTCGCCATCATGGCCTTCCTTTTAATTGCAATTGCTGAGGTCATCAGAGCGCCTCGTAAGAAATACAACTGGTTCGTCTACGTTGCCACATATACCATCATCCTCTCATTCGTCTACTGGATGTTCTTCAAAGGCAATATGGACAGCTATCTTGACTATCTTGCCGATCCAAGCCAATTCCCTGATGGTTTTTCCATCTCGCTCGACCAGCATTACATGAACTTTGAAGTCTCCGTCATCGGTATTGCCGCTTCTCTTCTCGTTTACTGTGTCGTCGGTATTTTGGATAAGAACTTCGGACTAGATGACATTGCCTATTTCTTCTTCATGTCCTTGCTTGTTGGACTTGGCTTCCAGTCCTTCTATTTCATCAGGTTCTATCCGGTTGAAGCTGCTGCCTATCCAAACCCTCTTTACGTTGGTGCAACCTGGGGCGGACAAGCCTATGGCCCAGAGCTCATCAACAACAACTTCTTCAAATACTTCGGTTCGTTTGAGCTTCTCTTGTTTGTCTTCATCGCTCCAATGTTCAGCGACATCGCTGCTTATTTCGGCGGTGTCTATTTTGGAAAGCACAAGCTCAACGAAAGAATCTCTCCAAAGAAGACCTGGGAAGGTTTCTATTGGGGCATCATCGTTGGCTTCATTGCTTCTGCGGCATTTGGTTTGATTCTTGCTGCTACAGGGCACCCAATCCTTCCATTCCTCACCATCGACAAATGGTATTACATCGTTTTGATTGCGCTTGTTGAACCGATCCTTGGAACTGTCGGAGATCTCTCCTTCAGTCTCATCAAACGCTACTACGACATCAAAGACTACGGAAACATCCTCAGAGGACACGGTGGCATCCTTGACCGTGCTGACAGCGTCATCTTCTCAAGCATTGGCGCCGTCATCATCCTTGTCCTCATGAAGAACGGTTGGAACTTCTTGATTTAATTTTATGCGTAAGGTTTTGCTCCTAGGCGCCTCTGGGAACATAGGTGTCCAATCACTAGATATTTTTGAAGCCGACAGGTCATCTTTTGAACTTGTCGGAATCAGCGTCGGGAAGCAAACAGGCAAAATCGAACCAATCCTCAGAAGATTCCCATCGATCAAAGGCGTTTATTGCATTGATGGGGGTTTTGCCAAGGATTTAAAAGAAAAACACCCTGAATTAGATGTGTTTTCTGGAGAGAACGGATTATCCGAACTCATCAAGAGTAGCGATGCCGATATGGTTGAGAACGCCCTTGTCGGATTCTCTGGCTTAGTGCCTTCGGTAACCGCTCTTGAAGAGAACAAGATCCTTTGCCTTGCTAACAAAGAGAGCCTTGTCGTTGGAGGAGACATCATCAACAAGCTCCTCGACGAAGGCCATGGAAAGATGTGGCCAATCGATTCTGAGCACGTCGCAATCGCGAAGTGTTTCTCCAAAGTGAATCCAGATGACGTTGAGAAGATTCTTCTTACCGGAAGCGGTGGTGCTTTCCGTAACCTCAAGATCGATGAGCTAGATAACGTCACTCCAGAGATGGCTCTTCATCATCCAACCTGGAACATGGGCGCCAAGATCACCATCGACAGCGACACCATGATGAACAAAGGCTTTGAGATCATCGAAGCCCATCACTTATTCCGTTATGACGTTGACAAAGTCGAAGTGATTCTTCATGACGAAAGTAACCTTCACTCCGCCTTGCTTCTAAAAGACGGAACCATTGTGGGTGATGTCAGCAAACCTGATATGCATGGGCCTATCGCGTACGCATTATACGAGGGCAAAGCTCCTTTCGAAGTGTTCAAAGTCAAGAAACTCGAAGACTTCGGCCCATTTCATTTCCACAAGTTCAATCCTGAAAGATATCCAGCCGTTCCTCTTTGCATCAAGGCCCTTAAGATGGGTGGAACCGCAACCGCGGTCATCAATGCCGCCAATGAAGTTGCCATTGCCCTTTTCCTCGAAGGAAAAATCCGTTTCTCGGACATTGTCAAAGTAAACGAAATGACCTTGAGTCATTTTACTAATATAATGAATCCAACTCTCACCACCTTGGTGAAGGTCGATAAAGAGGTGCGTCAGTATGTTCGCACCACATTTGAGAAAGGAGTCAAATGATCGTCATGCTCGGGATTCTCATCTCAACCCATGAGCTTGGACATCTAGCAGTAGCTAAAGCCTATAACGTCTATTGCCTTGAATATTCAATTGGCATCGGTCCTGCCATCTTCAAACACAAAAGAAAAGATGGGGAAACGACTTTTTCGATTCGCGCCATCCCTCTTGGCGGTTATGTCTCCATGTATGGAGAAGGACTTGAGCTCCCAGAAGGGGAAACCATCCCAAGAGAACGTTCAATAGAAGGCATCAAGTGGTGGAAGAGATGCTTCGTTTTCCTTGCCGGAGTTAGTGTCAACCTCTTCACCGCTTTGCTTTTCTGCTTTGTCTATTCGACCTGTTTCCCGAATTATTACACCTGTTCCAATTTCGACACCGGTTTCAATGCGAATGCCGTTGTTGCGGAAGGCGATCCAACCGCTAGAGCCTATTGCTTCTGGACGACTGGTGAAATCGATGGGGAAATCATCGAATACGCTTTCGACCGTCTTTATGCCCCAGAGATTGCCTATGACGACAACAACAACCAGGTCGGTTACATCATTGACTGCGATACGAAGATCATCAACGGCGAAGGCGAAGAGACATATGTTGCCGTCTTCAACCTTACAAGCGTCATCAACGATAACGATGTCTTCACGAACACCAAGTTCTATAGACCAAAAGCAGGCTATTTTGCCGATGCTATTCAGAAAGAGCTTCATCTTGAAGCCAAACCAGACATCGCTTTAGGCGAATACACGCCAAAGGCAGGGGACACCATCGTCATGAGCCCAACCTTCATCGCGGCTTCTGACGCTGAGATGAGCCCAACCGTCCAAGAGTTCTTAGCGACTAAAGACGATTCGAAACAAGTCACCATCATCGTAGATGAGAATGGCGCTCTCAAATCAGATACCGCTTCGATCAAAGTCCATTGCCATCAGTACTGGGCTCCTTTCGGTCAGAGGCTTGCCAATGGCTGCTCGCAGTTCAAATCCCTTTTCACCGCGATTGGCGAAGGTCTTAAGTATCTCTTCAGCGGACACCTTGAAAGCGTTGGTTCAATCGTCGCAGCCGGTGGTCAGGTCATGAGCATCTCCAGTGAGATCGGCTGGATTCAGACATTCTTCTTCTATGGTGGATTCCTCGCTCTCAATTTGGCTATCTTCAATCTCTTGCCATTCCCTGGTCTTGATGGATATCAGCTTTTAGTTGTTTTGGTTGAGACCGCATTCCATAAGAAGATTCCTGAGAAGGTTAAGAACACCATTTCCCTTGTTGGTGTCATCCTCCTCTTCGGATTCTCTTTCTTCATCGTCTTCCGCGATATAGTGGGGCTTTTCTAAGATGGACAAGAATCAGCCGAAAATCATCAGATTCCTTGAATCATTAGGCCTCGAAGACGTCAGCCGCTTCGGGATGGATTTTGAATTCGTCAGAAACGACCCTAACAAAAAAGGCACCGTCCAGATGACGATCAGAAAAGAGACCCCATGGGACTACGCTCTTTTGGATGAGTTCATGAACGCCCTTCAGAATGCGACCTATGGAATCGACATCCGTTTTGTCTATGCTGAAGAACCAGGCGAAGAAGACATCTCTCAACTCTTCTCCGACTTCTGCTTTGAGAAATGCAGAATTGTTTCTGAAGTCTTTGTGAAATGTGAAGATGGCCGTTATCTCACCAAGAACGATGAGGAGATTTCAAAAGCCGCAAAAGACTTCAACTCTCTCCTCAAATTCCTTTGCTATGGAATCAAAATCGAATGCGTCGATGGCCTTGAGGAAGAAAAACCTGAGCCAAAAATAGAAGAACCAAAACCTGTCGAAGAGGTTTCTGAAGAAGATATCGACGAAGAGCCAGAAGAAGAAAACGAAGAGGGTTTTGCTGAAGAAAATGAGAAATCTGCTGAGGAATATGATGCCATAGCAGAAGATGAAGCCCGTCATGAAGAAGAGCTCAAAGAAGCTTATCTTCACTTCAAAGAAACCGAAAGAATCCAAGAACAGCTTTCGCACAACATCCACTCCAAAGGCAACTACTATAGACTCGAGACAATCAAAGAGGTCTATGAGAACTACGGTGGCAATTTCGAAATTACCGGATATGTTTTTGGCTATGAGATCCGCACGACCAGAAGAGGCCAGGCTATGGCCACCTTTGGTTTAGGCGATGAGACAAGCGCGATCAACGTTAGGGGCGTTGAGGACAAAGAAGTCCTTTCCCCAGCTGTCCTTGGCTCAATCTCTAATGGCGCTCACCTTAGAGTCAGAGGCGCCATCAAAATCGAAGATAGGCCAGGTCCAAACGAAGGCCTATACCAACTCTATCTCCATTCCTTCGATGTCCTTCCTCCAAAACCTCTTCGCGAGGATCCTTGCGAGGAGAAGCGCGTTGAGCTTCACGCCCACACGAAGATGAGCGCGATGGATGGCCTTGCCGATGCCAGCGATTACGTCAAACTCGCGCATCACATGGGCATGAAAGCGGTGGCCATCACTGACCACGGCGTCATCCAATCTTTCCCTGAAGCCGAAGGCGCTTGCTTAGGCATCAATAGCAAAATCGCCGATGGCGAAGACAAATTCAAAGTCCTCTATGGCGTTGAGCTATACGCTTTCAGAAATCCTCGCTATGGTTGGAACTTCGTCGATACTCCTCTCTCCAAAGGCAAATACTGCGTCTTCGATTTCGAGACCACAGGACTTTCTTCGAAATATGACAGAATCACCGAGTTCGGTGCTGTTTTGGTCGTCGATGGTTTGGTGAGAGATAGAAAAGACTTCTTCGTTAACGCTGGAATGCACATTCCGGAAATCATCCAGAAGAAGACCCACATCACCGATGAGATGATCAAAGACGGTTTGTCTGAGAAAGAGGCCGCCGAAGAAATCGAGAAATTCGCCGAAGGTTGCATCCTTGTTTCGCATAACGCTCAATTCGACGTCGGCTTCCTTAATGCCCTCCGTCTTAGGGTTGGTCTTCCAAAAGACACTCATCCGGTCATCGATACTTTGGCCTTATCCCATTATCTTTTCCCAGCCGCCGCAAGAC
>CADCDV010000058.1:5837-10384 GCA_902800255.1 uncultured Erysipelotrichaceae bacterium
TAGGCAGCTTATCACGTAACCTCAAACTCGACGTCTATGATGATGACAAAGCTCACCGTGCTGATTTCGACGCCGAAGCTTTGAACTCTGTCTGGCAAACCATCATCCCGATTCTTGAAAAGAATGGATGCAATACTCATAAAGATCTTCAGAACCTTGTCTGCACCGACAAGAGAATGTACAAGCACATCAGGTCAGAGCACGTCATCGCTATCGCTAAAAACCAAGAAGGCATTAAAGCCTTATACCGTTTGGTCAGCCATAGCGAAACCAAATACATGACTCTCAACTCCGTTCCGAAGATTACCTATGACGAGATCGCTCAAGAACGTGAGAACCTCATCCTTGGAAGCGCCTGCTTCAATGGCCATGTTTTCCAAAACGCCATGCTCAAGAGCGATGAAGAACTCGAAGAGGCAATGGAGTTCTTTGACTATATCGAAATCCAGCCTCGTGAGAACTACTCTTGGCTCATCAACGACAAACAACTCGATAACGATAGGCTTATGGACATTCTCCATAACATCGTCAATACCGCTGACAAGATTGGGAAACCGATCTGCGCGACAGGCGATTGCCATTACCTCAACCCAGAAGATAAAGTCACCCGTGACGTTTTCATTTCCGCCAAAGCCATCGGTGGTGTTAACCACCCTCTCTGGACAAGACCTCGTGAGAACGGATACGAGCAATATGAGAACCCAGACCAGCATTTCAGAACCACCAAAGAGATGCTTGATGAATTCACTGAATGGTTAGGGGAAGAGAAAGCGAAAGAGATCGTCATCACCAACACGAACAAGGTCGCTGACCAAGTCGAACCGGTCGAAATTCTTAAGACAAGACTCTATACGCCAGACGCAAACCTCCCAGGCTCAAAAGCGAAATTAGAGGAGATTTGCTGGACAAATTTGAAAAATCGATACGGAATTGATAGGGAAACCGACTATCCAGAAGGAAGCCCACAAGCAATCATCAAAAACCGTTTGGCTCAGGAGCTTAATGGTATTATTGGTAACGGTTACGCTGTTACTTATTACATCGCCCACCTCCTTGTTAAGAAGGCTGCCGACGATGGCTTCTTTGTCGGAAGCCGTGGTTCCGTTGGTTCTTCTTTCGCTGCCACAATGGCGGACATCACTGAGGTCAATCCTCTTGCTCCTCACTATGTGTGCCCACACTGCAAACACATCGAATGGGCAGAGGACAAACTCCTAAAGAGCGCTTATGACCTTCCAGCAAAGAAGTGCCCAGAATGCGGCAAAGAAATGATCACGGCAGGACAATCAATCCCGTTCCAGGTCTTCTTAGGCTTCCACGCTG
This sequence comes from uncultured Erysipelotrichaceae bacterium, assembly GCA_902800255.1. Taxonomy (GTDB): domain Bacteria; phylum Bacillota_I; class Bacilli_A; order RFN20; family CAG-826; genus UBA4951. The sequence goes on from CADCDV010000058.1 coordinate 7,161, forward strand.
AAAAGGTTCCTGATATCGACCTTAACTTCGATGCCGATTACCAAGCAAGGGCCCACGCCTATACCCGTGAGCTTCTTTCGACGCCGGAAGAAAATAAACTCTACAAAGCCGGTGAGACAGTTGATTCTCCTCACGTTATCCGTGCCGGAACCATCTCCTGCTCAGAAGAGAAGAACGCCATCGGTTACGTCAAAGGCTATTACGAAAGGGTGCTTAGGAAACCTGTCGCTTTGAATGACAACGCGTACGTCAAATACATCGCCTCCAAGTGCATCGGTGTTAAGAAAACGACCGGTCAGCACCCTGGTGGTATCGTCGTCATCCCAGCCGATATGGAAATCTTTGATTTCTCCCCGTATCAGTACCCAGCCGATGATGAATCCGTAGGATGGTTAACAACCCACTTCGAATTCGCGAGCATGCACGATAGCTGCCTTAAGCTCGATGAGCTTGGACACGTTGACCCTCTTGCGCTTCGTAAGATGAAAGATATGACGGGAATCGACTTCAAGACAATCCCGATGAACGATAAGAAAGTCCTTTCGCTTTTCAGCACGAACAAAGCCTTAGGCATCATGCTTTCAGGTAACTCCGACACTAAGAAGTTCATTAGCGAAACCTACAAGACCGGTTCCATCGCCCTTCCAGAATTCGGAACCTCCTTCGTCCAAGGCCTTATCAAGCAGGCAAAGCCTCATACCTTCAACGACCTTCTCATTATCTCTGGTCTCTCCCATGGTACCGACGTTTGGAACAACAACGCTCAGGACCTCATCATGAAGAATGGCCTAGAGCTTAACGACGTCATCGGATGTCGTGACGATATCATGCACTACCTCATCGATATGGGCGTCGATAACGGCCTCGCCTTCAAGATCATGGAAGATGTCCGTAAGAACAAGAACGGCAAGCCTCTCAAAGAAGAATTCATCACGGCCATGAAGGAACACAATGTCCCTGATTGGTATATCGAATCCTGCAAGAAGATTCGTTATCTCTTCCCACGTGCTCACGCGACCGCTTACGTTATGTCAGCCGTCCGTGTCGCTTGGTATAAGGTCTACAAACCAGCTGCTTTCTATGCGGTCTATTTCAGCACACGTTGCGACTCCTTCGATATCAAAGCCATGACATCTCCAATCGATAACATGGTGGCCTCCATAAAGGATTATCAGGCTAGACGCGATAAGAAACAGACCAACGCCACAGACGAAGAAAAACTCAAAGCCCTTTTGGCCGCTTGCGAAGCGACAGCCAGAGGTTTCAAAGTCGGCAAAGTCGACCTCATGAAGAGCCATTCCTCTGAGTGGACGATAGGGGAAGATGGCAAGACGATCATCCCTCCATTCACAGTCATCCCTAACTTCGGTTCAAAGGCCGCTGAAGCCATTGAAGAAGCGAGAAAAGAAGGGGAGTTCCTTTCAATCGAAGATTTGAAAGAAAGAGCCAATCTTGGTGGTTCAACCATCGATGCCCTTAGAGAATATGGCAGCCTTGATGGCATGAACGAATCCAATCAACTTAGTCTCTTTGATTTCAGTTTCTAAAGTGATAGATTATTAGTCGCTGTCGGGACGTAGCACAGCTTGGTAGTGCGTCTGGTTCGGGACCAGAAGGTCGTGGGTTCGAATCCCATCGTTCCGACCAATCAAGAAATTAGGGCCAGCAGAAAACGCTGGCTTTTTTGCTGAAAAATAACAAATTCTTGCGGGGGGGGGCTTTTAGTTTATTCTTTTGGAGAAGGAGGCATCATATGGCTATCGCATCGCTTATTTTAGGTATTTTAGCGTTGGTTATTGGCGTCGTAGGAATCTTTGCAGGGCCAGCAGCAATTGCTGGGTTTGTCATGGGCGTTCTCGGTATTATTTTTGCGGCAGTTTCCAATCACAATGGTAAGAAAGCTACTGGCGGTTTGGTTTGCTCAATCATCGGTACTGTTTTTACCTTCGTGCCATTTCTCATCTGGCTTTTAGCCCTTATTGGAATTGGCGCGGCTGCTGCGTTATAAATAAACAGCAAACATCAAAAAAAGTTCCCTTAACCGGGAACTGTTTTTATTAATGGCCCGCCCGAGCCGACTCGAACGGCTGGCGTTTCGCTTAGGAGGCGAACCCTCTATCCATCTGAGGTACGGGCGGAGCTTCCAAAGAGTCTTTTAACTCTTAGGCGAGAAAGATTATAAAACAAACTCAGCCAGAATACTTCTCAATTTGTTTATGGAGGTGCGAGAAATAACAAAAAACCCTGTTTTTGCACAGGGTTTTTGACTATTTTAGTCTTGTTTTGCTTTCGCTGCTTTGTATTCGTCAACCATATGTTTTAGGTCACGGTAGACTTCATATGGGCGATCGATGTTACGGAAAGCGTAGGCTGCTGTTCTGCCATTTCTTGTATAGATGACAGGGGAAGCAGCGGAACCGAATGTTATGGTGCCTGGGTTATCGCTTCCTTTCATTAAACGATCCAAGAAGCCGACGTTGACCATAAGACCACCAATCATTTCGTAGTCGAGTGTGGCGTAATCGACACCGATGACTCCTCTTCTGATAAGAATCCTTTTATTCGTGTATGCATAGAATGTTTTCTTATAACTCATGTTTAGACCTACCCAAACCGCAATTAGGGTAAGTAGGATGAAACCTCCAAAAATGGATAATTCGATGACGACTGGTGTCGGCACGCTGTCTTCCTTAAAAGCATCAATCAACATGCCAAACGGAGCGGCCATGACGAGGATAGGAATGAGCGCAAGCAGGGTGAAGGCCAACCCAGAGAGATAGATATACCTCGTTTTGTTTGGCTTGAGTACCTTGATGATTTCTTCATCTTCCTGAAGAATAGGGGCGAACAATTCTTTGTTTTCCATTTTGATGCTCCTCCTTCGAGCAAGGGTAGTATATATAATAATTCCTTAAAATTCAAGACAATTCATAAAAATTCAGTTTGCTTCAAATCGGTATCAATGAAACCTTCAAAACTAGTGCTATAATTTGTTAACATCCTTAAAGGATGAAGGAGGACAAAACATGCCTTGCACAACAATATTAGTCGGCAAAAAAGCGAGCTACGATGGCTCGACCATGATCGCCAGAAACGATGATGGCAGATTTGACACAAAGAAATTGGTCGTGGTTCATAACCAACCAAAGAAATACGTTTCCAAAATCGCTCATTTAGAGATTGAACTTCCGGATAACCCTCTCTCATATACGAGTACACCAAAT
>CADCDV010000059.1 GCA_902800255.1 uncultured Erysipelotrichaceae bacterium
GTTTCCAATGACACCCGCGACGTTGAGAACGCTGCCAATAACGGCAACGAAAGAGCTCAGCTCTCCATCGACCTTTGGGCAAGAAGAGTCGCTGACTTCATCGGCTCCTACTACGTCCGCCTTGGTGGCGCTGACCTCATCGTCTTCACCGCTGGCGTCGGTGAGAATTCCGCCAAATTCCGTGAGGAAGTCCTTAAGAGAATCGAAGAATCTCTTGCACTTAAGATCGATTACGAGAAGAATAATGAACTTCACGGAAAAGAAGGACTCATCTCTAAGGAAGGCTCTGCCATCAAAGTGGCCGTCATCCCAACCGATGAGGAAGTCATGATCGCCCGTGATTGCATGAAGGCCTTGGAAGGAACCCTCTAATGAAACTTGACCCACTCATCAAAGCCTACGCTCTCGAGCACAAGAAAGAGTTCTCTCTTTTTAAGCAAGCCATCAAAAGGTATGACAGAATTGCGATATTCCGCCATATCAGGCCTGACTTTGACGCGATGGGCACCCAGATGGGTCTATACACTTTCATCAAGGACAACTTCCCAGAGAAGGAAGTCCATTTCCTTGGCGACAACCACGTCAACTACACCCCTCGCATCTTCCCAGAGACCGAGAGGGTAAGCGAGAGTTGGTTCAAAGAACCATTCCTCGCCATCGTCTGCGATGTCGGAGACCATGAGAGGGTTGCCGATCCTCGTTATAGATATGCCTCCTATATCTGCAAGGTCGACCACCACCCATTCATCAAAGAAATCGCCAAACATCCAATCCTCGATATCAATAAACCAGCCGCCGCTGAACTCATGTGCGACATCCTTCTTTCATGGGAAGGAACGCACCTCTCAAAAGAGGCTGCCAGGTATTTTTACATCGGAATTGTTGGGGATTCTGGAAGATTCCAGTATCGAAACACCTCCGGTCACACCTTCGCGGTGGCCAAGGCTCTCATCGATACCGGCATCGACATCAACTCCATCTATCTAGAGATGTATGAGAGAAGCCTTGAGGACCTCAAGTGCGAAGCCTACATCCTCTCGAACTTCCATGTCTCCCCTCATGGAGTCGCCTATTACATCCTTAGCGATGACGCACTTCATGAGCTAGGAATCACCCGCGAGCAAGGCAAAGACAACGTCAACATGTTCAGCAACATCGCCGGCGTCAATGCCTGGTGCTCAGTGACCGAGGACAAATCGAGCGTCAAAGACTATTGTTGGAGAGTCTCAATCCGTTCCAAAGCCAAGGATATATCGGGTGTCGCGAACAAATGGAGAGGCGGAGGCCATGCCCAAGCAAGCGGGGCCAAAGTCAAATCCCTTGAGGAACTCCCGCTCCTCATCGCTGACCTCGACGCTTTATTCGCATAAGCAAAGGGCTGTCAAATGACAGTCCTTTTTCTTTTCTTTGAAAAGGGTTTCATTTTCTATCGAAAGCACTAAAATACTCTCATGAGCGTTTTAACCGGATTAGCTGATTTACATGATTTCCCACTTATTCTTCTCTACGTCGTTACAGCTGCGATCGTAGTCTTTGTTTCGCTTAAGTTAAGCGATTTCCTCAACATCATCGACAAAAAGAGCAACATCTCAGGAGCTTTCCTTGGCGGCGTTCTTCTTGCCGCGGTCACCTCTCTCCCAGAGCTCTTCTCATCACTTACGGCAACTGTTTTCGTCAAGGACAATAACTACGTCCTCGGAAACGTCCTCGGAAGCAACCTCTTCAACATGATGATCTTCGCCCTCATCTTCTTCATCTTCTTTAAGAAAATGGTTGAGAAGAAGGTCTCGAAGTACTTCCTCGTGAGCATGGCTTTCAGCGGTGCCCTCTATGTTTTGACCACCATCGCTGGCCTTATCTTCGTTCCTAATGGATGGTTATTCGGTTACTTCAACCCAGTGAGCATTCTTATTATCGCCGTCTATGTCCTCTCGATCATCAAGACCCCGAAGATCGAAGAGGCCGAAGAAGAAGAGAAAGAGAGCAATATGCCCCTCAAAACAGCGGTCATTCTCTTCGCCATCTTCGCAGTCGTCCTTGTTGCCGCTTCAATCTTCCTTACCTACCTCACCGATGGCATCAGCGTGAAGTATAACCTCGGCGCTTCCTTTGGCGGCGCTCTCTTCCTTGGTGTTGCCACCTCTCTTCCAGAGCTCACCTCCACTATTAACCTCGCGAGAAAGAGGAACTTCCAAGCCGCTTATAGCGACCTCATCGGAAGCTGCATCTTCAACTTCCTTATCCTTACCTTCTCCGACGTCTTATCCTTCAGTTGCAGAAGCAACGTCTACTTCTTCGATCAGAGCGCCTTCATGATGATTATCTTCGGCGCGGTCGAGTTCATCGCTTTGCTTATTGGCCTCATCCTTCTTATCAAGGGTGTCGACGGTTCTAAGATCGGCAACAGAATCCTCTTCTACGTCCTCGGCGCTGTCCTTATTGGCTCTTATGTCGCCTTCGTCGTCCTTAGCAACGTCAATTTAGGTCTCTCATTCGCTCCGTTCATCAAATAAAATCCCCCGCAATTCCCTTGCGGTTCTTTAGACCATGGACAAAAAATCCAAGAAACACCTGATAAACAAGTATCTTTTTTATAGCAAGAAATTCGGTGCGACTTTGACGGTATATGCAAGAACCGACAAGAAGGCTTTTGAGATCGTCGACATGGCGAATCTTTATAACGATGCCGAGTGGTCGAAATATGACGACAAGACAAAATTTAAGACCCAGATACTAATCGACGAAGATCCTGAAGAGCTTGAAAACGAGGAATACGAGATTGTCCTCACAGAGCTAGAGAAACGAAAAAAGCTCTTCATGGACACGAGAGCCTGAACTTTTTCTCTCTTTTGCTTATAGGTTAACCTATAAACATAAATTGTAACCAGTTTAACGACAAGCATGTCGTTTTACTTCGTGCGTCTTCACGCGTAAAATATACGACGCGGTGCGAACCGCGATTCGAGGAGTAAAGATATGTCAGAAAAACAAATCGAAGAAAAGGGACCTATCACCGAAAGCTATCTCAAGAAGTTGAACGCTTTCTGGCGTACGGCCAATTACCTTTCCGCTGCCCAGCTTTATCTGTTGGACAACCCATTACTCAAACGCCCACTTACTGAGGCTGATGTTAAGAAGAAGATCGTCGGCCACTGGGGCACGGTTCCTGGACAGAACTTCGTCTTCTGCCACATGAACAGAGCCATCAAGAAATATGACCTTGACCTTATTCTCTTAAGCGGTCCAGGACATGGTGGCAACTTCTTCATCGCCAACGACTACATCGATGGCACTTATAGCGAGATCTACCCAAACATCTCCTTAGATGAAGATGGCTTAAGAAAATTATTCAAACAATTCTCCTTCCCAGGCGGTGTCCCAAGCCACTGCGCTCCTGAGACCCCTGGTTCAATCAACGAAGGCGGCGAGCTTGGCTATTCCATCGCCCATGGCTTCGGTGCCGTCTTTGATAACCCAGATTTGATTGCCGCTGTCATCGTTGGTGATGGTGAAGCTGAGACTGGCCCTCTCGCCACTTCCTGGCAGAGCAACAAGTTCCTCAACCCAATCACCGATGGTGCCGTTCTCCCAATCCTCCACCTCAACGGCTACAAAATCTCTAACCCAACCGTCCTTAGCCGCATCCCACATGATGAACTCGTCATGTATCTCCGCGGCATGGGCTGGGAACCATACTTCGTCGAAGGCGACGATCCAATGAAGATGCATAAAGCGATGGCTGAGGCCACCGACGCCTGCATCGAGAAGATCAAAGCCATTCAGAAACACGCTAGAGAGAATAACGACCCAACTAGACCAATTTGGCCAATGATCGTCCTCCGCACACCAAAAGGATGGACCGGTCCAAAATTCGTCGATGGCAAGATGGTCGAAGGCTCCTTCCGTGCCCACCAAGTCCCTCTTCCAATGGACAAAGACGGACAGCTTGCCGAACTTGAGGCTTGGCTCCGTAGCTATAAGCCAGAGGAATTATTTGATTCCGAAGGACATATTCTCCCAGAGATCCGCGAGCTCGCCCCAAAAGGAAACGCCAGAATCGGCGCTAACCTCCACGCCAATGGCGGCCTTCTCCTCCGCGACCTCCGTATGCCTGACTTCCGCAAGTACGGCATCAAGGTCACCGAACACGGTAGCAAAGAAGGTCAGGATATGATCGAGCTTGGCTCCTTCGTCCGTGACATCATCACTTTGAACAAAGACGCGAGAAACTTCCGTGTCTTCGGACCAGATGAGACCTTAAGTAACCGTCTCAACCACATCTTCGAAGTCACCGACCGTCAATGGGATGCAGAAACCCTCCCAACCGATGAGTTCTTAGCCGCCGATGGCCGTGTCATCGACTCCATGCTCTCTGAGCACCTTTGCGAAGGCTGGCTTGAAGGCTACCTCCTCACCGGACGTCATGGTTTCTTCGCTTCCTATGAGGCTTTCGCCCGTATCATCGACTCCATGGTCGCTCAGCACGCTAAGTGGCTCAAGGTCTGCAACCAGCTTCCTTGGAGAGAGGAA
>CADCDV010000060.1 GCA_902800255.1 uncultured Erysipelotrichaceae bacterium
CTTGTTTTAGAAGAAAATAATGTAAATAAAGATTCTATTTCAAAGGATAGTGGTGAAGAGGAAATACTATCTGAAACTACAGGAACATTTACAGATTTGGAAAATGACATTAACGGAAATAACGATACAGAGATTAGTTTAAATAAAAATTATGTCTTTAATCCAGATTCCGATTCAGCGTTCGTAGAAGGAATAATTATTAAACGTGCAGTGACCATTGAAGGTAATGGAATAACAATAGATGGAAACCATTTATCACGTATTCTTCAAGTAAGCGGAGAAAATGTGACAATCCGCAACATCAATTTTGTTAATGGTGAAACCGATGAATATAGTGGTGGAGCCATATTATGGCAAGGAAAATATGGATTCCTTTCTGACTGCGGTTTCATAAATAATACTGCTCTTGTAGGGGGAGCGCTTATGATGATGGCGGCAAATACGACTGTTTCCAACTGTACCTTCATAAATAACTATGCAATTTCTCAAAATACCAGAGCAGGTGGAGCCATTTATTGGTATTCTGATAATGCCACTATAAACAACTGTACTTTCAAGGACAATAGTGGAAAACTTGGAGGGGCTATTCATATGTATTATAGTTCAGGAACCATTTCTGATTCTGTTTTTATAAACAACACTGCAAAACAGGGTGGAGGAGCTATCTATACTGAAGAGATTGATGGTGCCATTTACGGATTTGGAAGTCATAATTATCTTAATATCAAAAACTGCACTTTTGAAGATAACCATGCAGAAATGGATGGTGGAGCCATAAATTTATATGGCAGTGCCAACTGTACTGTATCCGACTGTAATTTTGTAAACAATACCGCAGATGACGGTGGAGCTTTCGATGCAGACGGATTAATGAACAATACCGTATCCAACTGTAACTTCACAGACAACGAGGCAGAAAATGATGACACATACCTCGATTGCGGCGATGATAATTAGGGCTTTTTTGCTGAGAGGTTTATTCATAAAACATTCCTTAAATCGACCCAAAAGGTCGGTGAATGGGCTTTTTTATAAGTTAATACTAGACCATATGTAGGAAAATCGCAAATATTTACGCATTTGAGCATATCATTAGACCTTACTCGGCCTTCTCCCTACAATGGTGTTGTCCTTAGGGAAAGGGATCATGAAAGATAACACGAAGAAGATAAAGTGCTGCTGCCACACCTGCTATATAGATGGGCAGGCTTTCTTATGTTGCGAAGACGAGGAAGTCAAAGCAAAGAAGCAAAGAAAGAAAAAGAGCCCGGTCAAATAAAAGACCGGGTTTTCTTTATCCCGGCCTAGTTCTTACATACGTATTTCTTTATCGCTTCGAAGGTTTCTTCGGAAAGGTCGTGCTCGATCTTGCAAGCGTCCCTTAGGGCTATTTTCTCATCCACGCCTAACTGGATGAAGATCTTGCTAAGGATCTTATGCCTCTCATACATCTTCTCAGCGATCTCTCTTCCTTTTGGGGTGAGGATGAGCTGGCCTTTTGGTCCAAGTTCGACATATCCACCGTTTTCAAGCTTCTTCATGGCGATGGAGACGCTTGGTTTGCTATAGGAAAAGCTTTTGGCGATATCGACCGCCCTGATGTCTTCGTTTCCTCTTTCTTCTTGAAGGATGAGAATTCGCTCGAGATAGTCTTCAGCAGATTCGTGGGTGACAGGCATCTTTATTCCTCTTTTTGCTCGGTATTAGTTTGGGTTTCGGGTGTCTCTTTGTCAAGGTTAGCGCCACTAGGGGTTTCCTCTGCTTTTGGGGTTTCCACTACTGGCTCAGGCTTGACGTAATTCTTTGGTCTTTGGAGAAGGAAGATGAAGGTCATCGTGGTCGCTTCATATTTCCACTTCTTAAGCACCCAACCGTCTTCGAAATACTGGTTCGCTTCCTTTAAAGCTCCAGCGTATTCCCTATTCCTCACGAAATAGTAATCGTATTCGATTTTCTTTCTCTTAGGTGCTGCCATATTCTTACTATAAATCAATCTCAAGGAGAACTGGACAGTGGTCGCTTCCTTTGATGTCAGAAAGGATCTTCGATTCTTTCACTTTCGGAAGGAGAGACTCACTGACGATGAAATAGTCGATTCTCCAGCCGATGTTCTTTTCTCTCGAATTGAAACGGTATGACCACCAGGAATATTCGACATCAGTTGGATGGAGATATCGATATGTGTCGACATAACCCTTGGAAAGAAGGTTGCTGAACATGCTTCTTTCTTCATCGGTGAAGCCAGGGTTATGGTGATTGGAATCAGGGTTCTTTAAGTCGATCTCGTTGTGGGCGACATTCAAATCCCCCGTGTATACGATTGGTTTCTTCTTCTCTAGGTATGCGAAGTACTCAACGAGATCCTTCTCATATTCGGTTCTGAACGCGAGGCGTTTAAGCTCTTCTCCGGAGTTAGGGACATAAGCGCCTACAAAGTAGAAGTCCTCAAACTCAAGGGTGATGACCCTTCCTTCTTCGTCGTATTTACCATTGAGGAGGCCATAGTGAACACTTAGAGGCTCTTTCTTGGAGTAGACCGCTACCCCACTGTATCCTTTACGGACTTGGGATGTTCTTTGATAGGCGAAATATCCTTCAGGAAGGAAAGGGAAATCCTCTTTCGGGTTATCGGTGTATTTGGTTTCCTCGATGACGAAAATGTCGGCATCAAGGTTATTGAAATCGGAAACGAAATCCTTTTTCAGGATGGCCCTAAGTCCATTGACGTTGAATGAAACGAATCTCATATAAAGCGATTATAGCATTTTGCGATACTCTACCGAAAATGGTTTTCTCAAGTGTTCCCTAAGGGAACCTAATAAGTCTATAATTATGTGATGAGTTTCGTCCCGCTTCATATCTATACAGGGTTTTCCTATCTTAAAAGCGCACTTCCAGCCCAGAAGGTGCCTTTTTTGGCGAAGAAATACGGATTCTCCAAGGTTGGCATCACCGATGATGGGTCTCTTTCAGGATTCGCTCCATTTGAGAAAGCCTGCAAGGAAGCCGGAGTCACACCAATCTACGGCATGGACGCGAACGTCGAAGAAGGGACGTTCAGCCTTTTCGTCGAGAATGAGGCTGGTTACAGGAACCTTCTCCACTTAACGAAGCTCTCTAGCGAAAAGAAACTGAGTTTCGCTCATATCAAAGAAAGATCGATGGGACTTGCTCTTGTCTATACGATGGAGCCACGTCTTTTTGAGGACCGTTATCAGGCCTCTAGCGATGAGCTCGCTCTTAAAATTTCTGAATACACAAAACCATTCGCCCATTCATATATCGGTCTCCCCTACCTCCCTCATGACCCGAAGATCGTGAATGACATACGTTCATTCAGCGCCACCCATTCTCTTGAGGTCGTCGCTTTCCCAAAGATTCTCTATGAAAAGCCTGAGGATGCGATCGCTTTAGAGATACTTCATGCCATCTCTGAGAAGAACACCCTCGAGGAGAAAGAGAAGAAAGGCGACGAATGCTTCATGAAGGAAGAAGACCTTTCGAAGTATTACACCTTCGAGGAGATTAAGAGAACTGAGACCATTGCCGCACTTCAGAGTGAGTTCAAGCTCATCACCAAGAGAGGCGGTCTCCTTAAGTTCCACAACGACTTAGGCTTATCGAGCCCTGAATATCTCAAGAAACTTGCCTTCGATGGATTAAAAGAGAAGGGTTTTGCTGAGGATAATGACTACATAAAGCGCCTCAATTACGAATTAGATGTCATCATCAAGATGGGGTACGCCGATTACTTCCTCATCGTTGCCGATTACGTCAATTGGGCGATCACCCATGGCGTCTCCGTTGGCCCTGGCCGTGGATCAGGCGCTGGATCTCTTGTGTCATATTGCCTTGGCATTGTTACGGTTGACCCAATCAAATACGGACTCCTCTTTGAGAGGTTCCTTAACCCTGAACGTATCTCCATGCCTGATATCGACTGCGACTTCGCCGATGATAGGCGTGACCTTGTCGTCAGATACATCCAAAACAAATATGGGGAAGACCATGTCGGTTATGTTTTGACCACCCAGAATATCAAAGCCCAGCAGGCCTTAAGGGATATCGGAAGGGTTTATCAATACAAACAGAATGAGATTGAGCTCATGTGCTCAAGCATCGTTGATCCACGTTTGTCTCTTAGGGAGAACTACAAACGTAGCCCAAAGCTCAAAGAGTTAGTTGATTCCGACAAATACTTCCTCACCTACATCTCTTTGGCCGCGAAGATCGAAGGCATCCCAAGGCAAGCGGGTCTTCATGCCGCAGGCATCGTCGTCAATGACAAGCCTTTAGAAGAATGTCTCCCAGTCATGATCGAAGAGAACATCGGCTCCGTCGCTTGCCTCGAGAAAGATTACCTTGAAGACCAAGGCTTCCTTAAGATGGATATCCTTGGCTTAACCAACCTCACGATCATCGATGAGGTCATCGCGATGGTCAAAAAGAACGAAGGGGTTGACCTCTTCTACAGGGACCTTCCATACGATGACGCTGAATCGATTAGAATCATCGCCGAGAACAA
>CADCDV010000061.1 GCA_902800255.1 uncultured Erysipelotrichaceae bacterium
TGGCCTCGTGTTCGATATAGGAGGTCGCGTTGTTGATCTCATTCTTTGGATAGGTATCGGAACGGGATTCGCTATCAAGGATGAGGGTGTCGCATTCAATGTGCGAGTGAGCGTTCTCGGCGCCTTTATGCATACGGACGGTGCCACGGTAATTGGCAACGCCGCCATGAGAGCAGACGGACTTCGAAATGATATTGGAAGAGGTGTTCTTTCCGATGTGGATCATTCTTGCGCCATTGTCTTGGAATTGGTTTCTTCCACCGACGGCGATTGAGATGACTGTGCCTTTAGCGCCATCACCCTGAAGGATGCAGGCTGGGTATTTCATGTTACGGAGGGAGCCGATGTTACCATCAACCCATTCCATATGGCCATCTTCCATGACAAGGGCCCTTTGGGTGACCATGTTGACGATGTTGTTAGACCAGTTCTGGACGGTTGTGTATCTGCATCTCGCTCCTTTGAGGACGACGATCTCAACGACTGCGGCGTGTAAGGATTCCTTGCTATAGATAGGCGCAGTGCATCCTTCAACATAGTTGATGGAGCTTCCTTCGTCGCAGATGATGAGACTTCTCTCAAATTGTCCTGACTTCTCGTTATTGATACGGAAATAGGACTGGAGAGGTTTATCGAGTTTGACGCCTTTTGGAACGTAGATGAAAGAACCACCGCTCCAGACTGCGCCATTAAGGGCAGCGAACTTGTTGTCGTTGAATGGGACAACAGTGCCGAAATATTTCTTAAATAATTCTGGGTAAAGCTTTAAGCCCATGTCAGCGGAGAGGAAGATGACGCCTTTCTCTTCGGCTTCTTTGAGCATGTTGTGGTAAACGACCTCGGATTCGAATTGGGTGGTCGCACCGCTTAAGTATTTCTGCTCAGCTTCTGGGATGCCAAGCTTTTCGAAGGTGTTCTTAACGGCCTCTGGAACGTCTTCCCATTTGGTGGATTCGTTATCAGCGACCCTCGTGTAGTAATGGTATGAACCAAAGTCGAGGAAAGAGAGATCTGGGCCATAATTTGGGAGAGGGAACTTCTCAAAAGTCTTTAAAGACTTAAGACGGTATTCGAGCATCCATTCTGGCTCGCCTTTGATCTTCGAGATTTCTCTGACGACTTGCTCATTCAAACCAACGCCGGTTGAAAAGACCGTTTTGGCCTCGGTTTTGAAATTGTATTTGTATTCTTCTTCAAGGAACTTCGTATCTTCAGACATATCAGTTTTCCTTCTTTTCGAGGTCCTCAAGCATCTCTTTGAGTGCTGTCCAACCCATGGTTGCACAGTGGATTCTTGCGGCTTGCTTTCCGGTATTCATGAAGACAATTGCCTCATCAAGGACCGAATCGTCGTATTCCTTCTCGTCGATCATCTTGAGGTATTGCTCAATCATGTATAAGGAGTCTTTATAGTCCTTGCCGATGCACTGCTCACAGACAATGTCTGTGGAAGCGGTTGAGATCGTGCAAGCGGTCCCTTCCCACATCGCATCGACAACCTTGCCATCAGACGACTTCAAATAGATATCGATATCGTCGATGCAGTTGACTGCGCTGGAATGGGTCTTGGTGTATCCTTCGCCGGTAGGGACGCCTTTATGGCGAGGGTTTGAATAATGGTCCATGATGATTTCGCGCATCATCTGGGGATTAAGCTCAAAAGTAGGCATCTAAGAACTCCTCCTTTGCGTGTTTGACGGCTTCGACGAGAACGTCGATGTCCTCTTTGGTGGTATAGAAGTAGAAGCTTGCGCGTATGGTCGCTGGGGTGCCAAGGAAATCATTGAGGATCTTGGCGCAGTGATTACCAGAGCGGCAGGCGATACCTTTGCTGTTGAGGAAGGTCGCGCCATCCTGAGCGAAGACGCCGTTGATGTTGAAGGTGACGATGCCTGCTTCGGAGTCGGCGTTATAGATAGTGACGTTTCCGGTCTTCTCTAATTCTTGGACCGCGTACTTCTTAAGCTCTTCTTCGTAGGCGTTAATGTTCTCAAGGCCGATGTTCATGATGTACTTCACAGCCGCATCAAGACCAATGATGCCTTCGAGGTTGACGGTTCCGCCTTCGAATTTGACGGGAGCGTCAAGATATGTGGCTTTGCCACACATATTGAATCTCGCGTTCATTCCGCCACCGGTCATGAACGGGTCGGTCTTCTGGAGAAGGTCATATTTTCCATAAAGGACGCCGATGCCGGTTGGGCCGCACATCTTGTGACCGCTCATGGAAAGGAAATCGCAATCAAGGTCTTTGACGTCGATCTTCATGTGAGGGGCGGATTGAGCACCATCGACAACAAGGATCGCGCCATGTTTATGAGCGACCTTAGCGAGCTCTTTGATTGGGGTGACGTAACCAAGGACATTGGTGACCTGGGCCACTGCCACGATTTTGGTTTTTGGGGTGATTGTCTTCTCAAGGTTCTCGGCGGTGAGTCTTCCTTCTTTTGTGAGAGGGATGAACTTAGTGACCGCACCAGTCATCTCGCAGACCTTGTACCAAGGAAGGACGTTTGAGGCGTGCTCCGCTTCGGTAAGAAGAATCTCGTCTCCTTCCTTAAGGAATTTGGCGCCATAGCCAAAGGCGACGAGGTTAATCGACATGGTGGTTCCAGCCGTGAAGACGATCTCTTTGGATTCAGCGTTAAAGAGCTTAGCGAGGGTGTTTCTCGCCTCAGCGATTTTCTGGTCCATGTTGTAACAAAGATCGTAATCGCCACGGTGGGAGTTAGAGGTCTCGTGGGTGTAGTAATTGGATATCGCATCAAGGACACAATCAGGTTTGAAAGTGGTTGAGGCATTGTCTAACCAGACGAGTGGTTTGCCTTGCATTTTGATGCCGTTCCTAAGCATCGGGAAGTCGTTTCTTATGGATTTCAAATCAAGCATTTTAGAAACCTCCTTCAATGATGGAATCGATGCGATTTTTCACATTTTCATCAGCAAATCCTGCTTCGATTGGTCTTAAATAGCCTGAAGCAATGAGTCGTTTTGCCTCCTCTAAAGAGACGCCACGGCTTTGAAGATAATAGAGGTGCTCTTCGTTAAGACGGCCAACGACTGCGGCGTGTGATGCGCTCACATCGTTGTCATCAATGACGAGAGCTGGGGAAGCAACGCCATCGCTCTTTGGATCGAAGACGATGATCTTTGCGACCTGCTTGGTATTGGTTTTGACAGCGCCTTTTTCGATAGTGCCGGTCCCCTTGAAAATGAGGCGGCTTTCATCTCTTGCGATGCCATAGTTAGACATGCTTGCGGTCGTGTGCGGCGCGCTATGGATGACAGAAGTGATGAACTCCTTCTTGCTATCCTTGGTACCCATTGAGGAAAGATGCCAATTGCATTCGGCGCCCTCTTCAAGAAGCTCAACCAAAACCTCAATCTTGCCTTGGAAGACGCTGAAATCAGCCATGTAGGCTTCGAAGTCAGCATCGCGGTGGACCTTAACGGAGATCTTGGTGCTACCGAGTTTCTCAAAAGACGCGATGTTGAGAGTCAACTTCGTGTCTTCCGGAACATCGATGTTTAGCGACGCTGGAAGATTGTCAATGTAGGAAAGGGTTTTCTCACTTCTCATTTTTGACTGCTTCTCTAGTTGCGCAAACGCCGATCGAGACTTGGTTCATCGGTGGATTGATCTCTTTGGCGATTTCGATGCCGAGTTCGGTTTTGATCCATTCATAACCCTCGGTATCGACGCGTTTGATGATATCTGGTCCGCCAGCGACGACGATGCGTCCGTTGATGATGATGGCGGCTCTAGTTGGTTTCACAAGATCAAGGAGTCTTGCGTAGTGGGAGATGACAAGGATGCCCGCTCCCCTTTCGTGCTCTTCGTTAATGACCTCGGAGACGACGTTAATCGCATCGACGTCAAGACCGGAGTCGATTTCGTCAAGCATGGCGATCCTTGGTTTGAGGAGTCTCATCTGAAGGATCTCGTTGCGCTTCTTCTCACCGCCAGAGAAACCTTCGTTGAGGTTACGGCTATTCATCTCAAATGGGATGCCGACCTCTTTGTAGGCTTTCTCAAGTTCACGGTAGAACTGGAAGAGGGCCATTGGTTTTTCACGATGTGAATTCATGGCCGCTTTATAGAAATCCGCGCTGTTTAAGCCGGGGATTTCGACTGGATACTGCATGCCAAGGAATAATCCAAGCTGGCTACGTTTATCTGGTGACATGGCCAAGACGTCTTGGCCGTCGAAAGTGATGGAACCTCCATCAACGGAATATTTTGGATCACCCATGATGGTGGCGATCAAAGTGCTCTTTCCGTGTCCGTTTGGACCAAGAAGAGCGACGGTTTCGCCCTCATCCATCTCAAAGTTCAAACCTCTGAGGATCGATGTCCCTTTAACCGAGACATATAGGTCTTTGATAATTAGTTTTGCCATAGCAACCTCCTAAAAGGCGTGATTATTCTAAAACCCTCAACTTAAACTCACAATCAATGTAGTAAAAAATGTTACAAATCGCATCAAAAAACATAGTT
>CADCDV010000062.1 GCA_902800255.1 uncultured Erysipelotrichaceae bacterium
TCGTTTGTGCAAGGAGGAACGAGTCCACACTTATGAAGAAAACGAAATGTGCTCTCGGCCTGGTTGCGTTTGCTACCTCCGTCATGTCCCTCTCGGGATGCGGCAGAGCCACCCCTTCCAAAGATGGCGTCATCATGACCTACACCGACGCCAACGGAAACCGCACCAGCTATACGGCCGAGGACTTGCTCAAGAACTATCAGTCTTACAGCAGTTCTTTGAGCAGCGAATTTGACAAGATCTACGAAGTTCTTGTCCGTCATTACTATGACCAGGACGCTCAGTCCACTAAATTAGCTTCCCTCAAAGCGGAAGCCACCAATAAGGTTTTGTCCGACAAGCAGAAAGCCGAAAACAACGCTGCCAACAACAAGACCTCTTATGAAGCTGAATTCCAAACCTATTTGGATGCCGCTAACGTCGACAACGTTGACCAGCTTTATGAAAAGTATCTCTACGACGAAGAAAAGGCTGACTTCCAGAACGAGATCTATAACACCTACGGAACCGGTGACAGCAGCGTCAACGGCTACGAGGCTATGAAGAATGGCTATTACATGAAAGGTTCCACCCTCACCGAGGCCTTCCCAGAATCCAAAGATAGCAACGGATTCATCTGGGGACGTGGCTCCGAAGGCTGGCTTGGTACCCAAATGCCATATCACATCCGCCACATCCTTATCAAACTCAATGGCGGCGGTGATAAGAAATACACTCAGGATAGAATCGCTGAAACCGCTAACGAAGGCGGCGAGACGACCAAACTCACCTCGACCCTCTTCCGTTTAGCTGGTGCCACTATCGGCGCCGATGGCAAACTTACCACCGATACCGATCGTTGGACCTTCGGTTCCATCGCCAAGAGCTTCTCCGATGATGAAGGAAGCGCCAAGAACTTTGGTGAATACGGCATCATGGAAAAGACCATGGCCCAGGACCTTGTCCACGAATTCAAACTTGGCACCTATGCCTTTGAATCCCTTTATAGCGCGAGAGAAAAAGCTTCCCCAGAAGCCTACAAGCTTATGCCAGGCCTTGAGGAAGAAGCTGCCAGTGCCACTGATGTCGACACCAAGCAGACCCTTCTCGACAGCAACACCACAGTCTATGACTACTTTGCAAACTTCGATGATGATAACGATGGCAACCCAGACGGCGTAGGTCAGATTCCGTTTGGCGCCGCTATTGCCTTATATGATACAAAGAAGGTCGTCACTGATGCCGCTGGTAACCCAGTCTGGAATGACAATCAGGATTCCTTCTATCCAAGAAACGTCATCTATAACAAGTACTTCAACAAACACAACGTCTGTGTCATCACTCCAAACGTCATCGGCAGCAACTACAAGTCCGCTCTCCTTGACGATGCGAGCAAAGCTTCTGCCACAACCATCCTTGGTGGTTATGCCTTAAGCGCCGATGGCAAGAGCGTCACCGCTGAAGACTTCAAGGGATCCTATAGCGCCCAGCTCGGTGCTCTCCCAGGATTCAGCGTCGACACCACCAACGTCCTTTCCGGTGCCGATTTCCAACATAACGTTCTCACCAACGAAAAAGGTCAGGTTGTCTTAGCCGTCAGAGCCGGTTCCGGTTCTAGCTACCAGGGCATCCACTTCATCACCGTTGAGAGAAGCGCCCTTAACAAGTACGGCCTCAAGCTCGATGGCGAGAAATATGTCGAAGCCACCGCTGCTGATCTTGGTACCGTTACCGATCTTGGAACCGTTGGCGGTAAGAAAGCTGAGAAGATCGCTTACAACAGCGCAGCCACTTCCCTTGCTGACTACTACACCCCATACGCTCCAAACGAAGTCGACTATCCAAAGTATGGCGACAACAAAGCCGTCAGCTCCTATGTCAACTTCAACAAGACCGAGACCAACGAATGGTCCGATCGCGTTAAGACCATCACTGCCGCCATCACCGGCTTCAATGGCAACCTTAACACCTACTACTTCCAGAGACTTTGCGAGAGCGGTGCCATCACCTTCGCCGACAAAGACCTTGAAGATTCCATCAAGAACTACTCCGTTACCAAACGTCAGAGCACCGTCGATGACAACTTCGAGACCTGGAAGAGAAACTGGCTTGAGTACGCTGAAATGCTCGAAGCCCAGCAAGCCCAGCGTTTCGAGAACTTCGGAACCATTAAGGGTGAGCTCATCACTGAGTTAGCCGCTATCTCCTATAGCCAGGCCAACCAGGATACCCAAGCCCTCGACGTCACCGTCGCCGGAACCAACGACTTATCCGGACTTTGGAAGGAAGGAGGAGCCTGCTACTATGGCAAATAATTTCAAAAAGGTTTTAACCTTGAGCGCTGCTTGCTTTGCGCTCGGACTCACTGGCTGCGACAAGATCGAAGCCGAACTCCCTGCCGACGAGAAAGTCCTCACCTTCGACGATGGCAAAGAGGTCTACAACAACCAACTTACCAAAATCTACGATGCCCTTGTGAGCAGTGGCGACACCAACTCCCAGCGCATCCTCAACAACATCCTTTACCTCTATAGTGAAGCCGTCTTCGGTTCCTTCTATGACGTTATGGATGGCACCACCGTCAAAGAATACGGCATCAAGAGTGCCGTTGAAGGCGGTGAGGCCGGTGCAGCCTTCGGCGCTTACATCGAAGCCCACAAGGCCATGCAGGTCCTTGATGACAATGGCTCCCTTAACAAAGCCAAGTCCTTCACCAAGGTCAAGAACATGTACGCCGAGATCCTCGGACGTATCTACAAGCTCTTCTACAGCTACATCCTCGATGCCTCTTACCAGGATAGATCCCGTTTCTGCGAAGAGAAGTTCTACCAGGCCCAGGTCAAGAACTACTACGATCTTGGCGCTGCCTACTACACCACTGATGAGGCCAACTACTATGTCCCAGTCAATGGTGCCTTCCGTCTTGATGACACTTACACCGCTGACGATCAGCTCAAAGATTACTTCAAAGATCTCTTCGCCACCTATAAGAACTACATCGAGCTCAACATTCTCCCAGACATCTACAGAAGCGAGCTTACTGCTCAGTACCTCTACACTCAGAACATCTACCAGATCCGTAACACCATGGCTCGTAAGATCGACTATGTCGCTCTCAGCGAGAACAGTGACTATAACGGCAAAGTCAAAGACTTGATGAACGCTTACTGCAAGCTCATCGTCAACACTGGCAAACAAGACCAGTATGACTTCACCTGGTTAGACAGAGTCAACAAAGGCGCTGAAGCCGCTATCATTGCCGATACCCAAGCCCAGGCCCTTTATACTGAAGCTGGCTGGACCCTTAGAAACATCACCGTCGGTGGTCAGAACTATGACTACTACTGTGAGTCCGTCTTCGGAACCACCTGCCTTAAGTATCAGAAGCTCCTCGATAAGACCACCCGTGATGAAAGCGAACTTTCGAGCATCGAAGGTGACTTCACCGCGAATGGCTCCTACACCAAGGAAACCGGCTTCAAGATCAAACTCAACCAGCTCCTTGCTGATAACAACACCGAATACGATTGGTACACTTCCGGAGCCCTCAATGGCATCCCATCCGACATGGCCACCCGTGCCTTCAAGATCCAGGTCGCCAATGAGCTCGATGACGATGACGCCACCGAGAGATACCTCCGTAAGATCGCCGATGACGGTGCCACCACCAAGAATGCTTACTTAATGCCAGCCAACTATGAGACCGGCACCGAATATCCATACTTGGTCCAGGAATCCAACAAGTACTACATCATCAAAGTCGAAGAGGCTACCAAGGCCGCGAAGCTCAACAAGAGCTACGAAGGTCAAGGCTATTATGGTGATGAAAAGGCTGAGCTCATTGCCCGTAAGATTGCTTACAGCTTAAGCAGCTCTGACACCTGGAAGAAAGCCGCCAACACCTACTACGTTGAGCAGATGGCTGCCATCTTCCACGATGACTATGTCCTCGAGTACTTCGAGCACACCTTCCCAGAGATCTTCGAAAACAATTAAGTTCGAGATTAACAAAAATCGAGGCGGTTAATTCCGCCTCTTTTTTATACCTATTATTAATAAGGATATATAATTACTAAGAACATTCGAGGTTACATTATGAAAGACGTATTTTGCCGTATCATCGATGGGGAGATCCCATCAACCAAGGTCTATGAGGATGATGATGTCCTTGCCATCTTAGACATCTCTCAGACCACGAAAGGGCACACTCTCGTCATTCCTAAGAAGCATTACGATAATTTCCTTGCTTGCCCACTAGAGACCATGGAAAAGGTCATGGCCGTCGCTCAGAGAATCGGACAGGCTGAGATGGGCGTCCTTGGCGCCAAAGGCGTCAATATCCTTACGAACGTCGGTGAAGTCGCTGGCCAAAGCGTCAACCACTTCCACGTCCACGTCATCGGCCGCTTCCCCTATAGCAACAACTACGACCTCTACGAAAGCGCCAAGGGCGACATGTGGGGGCGCTCCGCCAACGGCATCTACGTGGCGCCGGCGGCGGACCTCATCGCGAA
>CADCDV010000063.1 GCA_902800255.1 uncultured Erysipelotrichaceae bacterium
ATTTCGGCGACGCTGATACCCACCCACATAAGAGCGAGCCTCAAGACGTAATTCAATCTGTCATGGGTCTTATTCAAACCTTCGGCCAAGAAGAAGATGAAGAGAGGGAACGCAAGCCTTCCGATGCATCTGAAAACAAAGCCGACAGTGTATGGGCTAGAGCCTAAAGCGAAGTATATTTCATTCGTCATCATAGCGCCGACATGATCGAGCGTCATGAAGACTATTGCGAGCAATTTAAGCGGGAATTGTTGGAGAAATTGGAATTTTTCTTTCATGTTATTGTTGCACCATTGCAACGATTAATAAGGATAAAACGTTATTCGTGACGTGGGCTAATGTCGAAGCGCCAAAACCCCATTTTTCATAAGCGAAGGCGAAGGCCAAACCGGCAAAGAGATAGGATGGGTAGGAGAGCCATTCGTTAAGGCTCGCATAGTCATGGATGTGGATCAAACCGAAGATGGCAGCGGAGATGACGTAACCCATGATTCTGTTGACTCTTCTTGTGAAGTTGAAAAGGCCAACGCGGTAGGTGAGCTCTTCGCAGATAGGTCCAAGGAAACCTAAGAAGAGTATGCTGAGCGGCACATTGATCTTTGCGATGTTGTTAATGGCATCTTGGTTCTCGTTGATAGTGGCGCCAATCGCTCGCGAGATATTTCCCCAAACGATATCGAAGCCAAAGATGACGGCATAGACGATGAAACCCCAAAGGAAGTCAGGCTTGGTAAATGATTTGCAGAGCTTCGGAAGATAAATCGCGACTATTCCCATCATGATGATGAAGAGGGTTCCATAGACGGCATAGTTCAAAACCATGTTCGCTTCGGAGGCAGGAAGGCTTCCGTTAATAACCGTGTCTCTTAGGATCCGACTGATTATCTCAACGAGTCCTTTGAGGCCTAACCATCCGACAAAGAAAAGCGCAATCTCAATGAAGGGGTTCACAAAGGTGACTTCATTGAAAGGAAGGGCTCTCGAGGTCTCGAAAGGTTCTTTGCATTTTGGGCATTTTGGCTGTACCGCGTCGTATTTGTGACCACACTTCGGACAGACCTTGGTCTCGAATGGGTTATGAATATAAGTTTTGCTTTCAGTTTGTTCCATGTGTCCTATTTTAATTGAAAATTAACTCTTGTCTATTCCATAATAGAAATACCAAGCAGATAAGCGGAGGATTTTTTATGGATTTCTCTTCGGGTTTTGACAAAACTCAATTTATTAACATAATGAACATGGTCTTGTTAGGCGTTTTCATCGCCATCATCGCCATTCTCGTCATTTCTTTTTTACGCGGGCTTGGACGCGGATGGGCATATGGCACTTATCGCTTGGTTTTCATGGGACTCCTCATCGTCGGAGCCTTCGTTTCGCTTAAATATGTCGGCAGTGGCTTAGCCGATTTGAATCTTAATGATATAGGCATTCCAAAGATGATAGGCCAAGAGGTCATCTCATTCCCTCTCGAGATGGGTGAGGACACAACCGTCGAGCTTTCCGCACCTTTGACATCCATCAGAGAAACTGGCGTCAGTCTCATCACTCAGGCTCTTCAGGCCTATGGCATCGAAGCCGATCCAAACACCATTCTTAGTTTGGCGATGGCTGCCGTCTTATCCTTTGTATGCATCATTCTCTTAATCGTCGAAGCCCTCGTCATCTGGATTGTCGGCGGTCTTCTTTGCACTCTCCTTTGGCATCTTCTCTTCAAGCACTTCCTCAGCACAAAGAACGAAGAAGGCGAAAAGGTCAAGAAACTCAAAATCATCTCCGCTTTCGAAGAAGTCGCCATCAGCCTTGCCATCATGGCGATGTTCTTCTCTCCTCTTACTTCCTTGGTCAATGTTGTCTCCAAAACTTATAGCAAACTCCCTAAGAGCGAGAACCACGAGGTCCTAAGAGCGAACGACGAATTCTATGGCATCCTCACAGATGTTGTGGATACCTATGAGAATTCTCTCCTCTCCAAAACCTTCTTCAGCTGGTACACCGATCCTCAGACCGGCCTCACTTTCGATGCCGCTTTGATTGACTTCATCACCACGATCGATCTTGACGAAACCGGCGAGAAGAAAGTCAGCGTCATCAGAGAACTCAAGAACGTCATCGAAGTTGCTGGCACTGCCCTCAACGATGGCATCTTCACCGAAGAGAATCTTGAGAAGTTCAATTACGCAACCCTTCTTACTTCCGACCTCATCCCAACCGCCATCCGCGTCATCGGCAATTCCCCATTCATCCAAGCTGTCCTGCCATTTGGTCTCCAGTTTGCTTTGCATCTTCCTGAAATCGCTCAGTTTGTCATGACTGAAGAAGGCATCGACTTCGAACATTATGACCCAGCCGAGACCTTTGACGATCTCGCCACCCTCTGGGAAAGCGTCGCCAGCAGTGGAATCCTCGAGGATGTCGTTGATGAGAATGGCCAATTCGTCACCGATTCAGAAGATATTGCCAAACTGTTCAAACCTGAATACACAGACATATTTGATCACTTCTTCAAGATTTTCTCTCCAAGCGAGAAGAAGGTCTTAGATGACATCATCGCCTCCGCCCTCTACGTCACTGCTGTGAAAGAGTATGAAGACGAAGCTTACGCGGCTACATTGGATCCAAGTCAACCTGGTATGGATGAATCATTACCGTTCCATGTGAAAGACTTCCTCCCTGAACTCACCGATGAGGATCTCGAGAGAAGCGAAAGAGGATACCCAGTCGCCATTCCTCAGTCCATAAAGGAAATTGATTTCGGCTACGAATTGTCAGTGATTTTTGATTCTTTCTACCATCTTGTCACCGTTGATCCGGAACTCATCAAAGTCATCATCGATTCTTCTAAGAACATGGCAACCGAACATGTCCCAAGCAGCGATCCTTCAAGCAGCGTTCCTGCCGTTGACAACGCTCAGAAGATGCTCAGAGATATCTTCACCGTCGTTCTTAGAAACAAAGACGAAATGGAACATTGGATTGATGGTAAAGAAATCGAAGGTGGATCCGCCGACGACATTTGCTTGCTTGATTCGAATCTCATCACCAATTTCATGCCAACCTTAATCAAAACCATGGAAGACGGCATCAACGATGCCTTTAAGCCGGACGTAGATGACCCTGCCAACCCTTATGAAGGCATTGTGGATTTAAGCGATCTCATCACTGAACTTAAGAGTGAGCCAACGCAAGAAGCTAAGAAAGAAGCCATCAAGACTGAGGCCAAGGCCATCTTTGATGTCCTTACCCCATTGCTTGATTCGGAAGAAGGCAATGAGCTCATCCTTAACATGGATACGATGCCTGGCCTCTATTTTGACAAGAATGGCAGTTTCCTTGGCGCGAAAGAAGGCTTGCTCCACGCGATGGCGAGCAGTGTCAGAAAACTCGACAAATCGAAGGTCTTCACTAAAGCCCTCCCATCCATCATGTCAGAGTTCCTCGCTGGCGATAACAGCCCTCTTAAAGGTCTCTTTGGCGATGCTCTTGTCTTAGACACGAATCCAAAAGATGGCAGTGGCAACAGCATCGTTGGAAGCGAGTTTGCGAAACTCATCGACGTCCTTGCCGATTGTCAAGACATCATTAACTTCGCTGGAAGCATGTCTGCTAACTCGAGCAACATGTCCGTCTTAGAGAAATCATTCAGCCACATGTGCTCGCTTGAAACCTCTAACCACGAGAAACAGCTTGTTAAACTTCTTGTCGGCTTTGCCGAGAACAAGATCCTTAACCCAGAAGTCGGCGGCAAAAAGAACACCAACTTCTATGGTCTCTTCAAGAACATCTTCAGTTCATTGGGCCTTGGCGGAGACGAACTTAACGCCACGATTGAAAGCATCATCTGCGATGACGGATTTGACGCCAATGGCGAAATCTCCAGCTTCGTCGACCTCATCGACTATATCTGCGACAAGGGACTCCTTGGTTCGCTACAGAACTTCTCCCTTGATTCCATGGCCGACATCAAGTTCGGTGAGCTCTTCGCGAAAGTCGATGGCAGCGAACTCCTTTCCTCCATCATCGGAACCATGATCGATAATGCGATCAGCAGTAACGACCTCTTCACCTATGTCAATGACGGCGGTGAGACGGTCGCCCTTTCCTTCAAGAACATCACCAATTGGACCGCTGAAGGCGAAGCGCTCGACACCATGACGAAATACGCTTCCCAGTTCGGCGATCTTTCCAATCTCGATCTTCAGTCAATCGACCCAGAGATGATGGAATCGATGTTCAATTACCTCGCCAATTCCCAGTTATTCGTCAAAACGAACGAGGATGGCACATACAATTACAACTTCCCTAACTACATCGCTTCGAAGCTTGTCGAAGCCTTCAAAGGCGCCAGCACTCTTGGAACCTATTTCGCTAACCTCACCGAAACCTATGAGGGCGCCGAATACAAAGTCGTGGCAGCCCCAGGAACCGAAAGCGAAGACTATAGCGACTTCAAAGCCCGCGTCGTCTCTCACTCAAT
>CADCDV010000064.1 GCA_902800255.1 uncultured Erysipelotrichaceae bacterium
TCCATCGGTCGCCCCTCTCTTCGAGAATGTGTCCGACAAGCTCTCCGATGAATACCTTATGGCAGATAACCATCTTGTCTTAGGCAACTTCGCCGGTCTCCCATCAATCACCTTACCTCTCTTCTTCAAAGAAGGCCTCCCGGTTGGAATTAACATCATGGGCCGTGCCTTTGAGGAGAAGAAGTTATTCCAGATCGCTGCCGCTTTCGAAAGAGCCTCTGGCCTTGCTAACGTCAGCGTTCTCAACAAAAAGGAGGGCAACTTATGAACTTCGAAGCAGTCATTGGCTTAGAGATCCACGTTCAGATGAAGACCAAGTCCAAGATGTTCTCATCTGCTCCAGTCGCCTTCTCCCGTGATCCAAACACCAACATCGCTCCACTTGATATGGCCTTCCCAGGCACCATGCCAGTGGTCAACAAACAAGCGGTCATCAATGCCATCCGTGTCGCTAACGCGCTCCACATGACAATCGACCACACTCTCTATTTCGATAGAAAGAACTATTTCTATAGCGACCTTCCAAAGGGATTCCAAATCACCCAGCAAGCTCGCCCAATTGGCAAAAACGGATATGTTTTAGTCGATACCCCAAATGGCAAAAAGAAGATTGGCATCGAACGTATCCATATGGAAGAGGATACCTGCAAGCAAGAGCACTACATGGATTACACCCTCATGGACTACAACCGTGCGGGAACCCCTCTTGTTGAGATCGTCTCCATGCCAGATATGTCTAATGGTTCCGAAGCAAGACAATACGCCGAAGCCATCCGTAACATCGTCCTTTATAGCGGAACATCCGACGGCAAGATGGAAGAAGGCTCGCTCCGTTGCGACACCAACATCTCCATCCGTCCAATCGGACAGAAAGAATTCGGCACCAAGGTTGAGATCAAGAACATCAACTCCTTCAAGAACGTTGAGCTTGCGATCGATTACGAAATCAAACGTCAGGCCGAACTCCTTCTTTCTGGCCAGTCCGTGAGACAAGAAACCAGAAGATTTGACGAGGGCAGTGGCAAGACCGTTTTGATGCGTGTCAAAACCGACGCCGTCGACTACAAATACTTCTGTGAACCAAACATCACCCCAATCAAATTGAGTGATAAGTTCGTTGAGGATGCTATTGCAACCTGCCCAGAACTTTATGACTCCAAGATTGAGAGGTACTTAGCCGCTGGACTCCTTCCTGTCGACGCTGAGATCATCCTCACCGATCCTGATATGGCTGCCTTCTTTGAGGCTGGTATGGGCGAAGTTAAAAATGCCAAAGATTTGGCCAATTTCCTCATCGTTGAAATCAACGCTTACCTCAATAAGCACGCCATGAAAATCAAAGAATTACCGCTAAAACCGGCATATTTATCTGAAATCGTCCTCATGCAAGAGACTGGCGGACTCTCCCACAAGCAGTGCGTCAGCATCCTTGATAAGGTCATTTCGGATGGCATTTCTCCAAAAGAAGCCAAAGAGGAACTTCATATCGAAGCCCAGGTGAGCGATACCTCGACCATCATGGCCTTCGTCACTGATGTCCTCAATGCCAACCCACAGTCGATTGCCGATTACAAAGCTGGCAAAGATAGAGCCTTAGGCTTCCTTGTCGGCCAAGTCATGAAAGCTTCTCACGGCAAAGTCAATGCCGCTGAAGTCTCTAGATGCCTTAAGGAGGAGCTAGACAAAAGATGACAATGGACGAAGAACTTAAAAACCTGCAAGAGTGGCTTGATAATGCCTCTCTTTACGAGCTCCCTTCCTATAAGGAACTCCCAACCGTTCCGCTTTATATGGAACAGGTCGTCGGCTACATCAACAAGACCTTAGCCCCTCTTTCACCACACGATTCTGAGATCCTCACTTCCTACATGGTCAACAACTATGTCAAAGCGAAGATCATCAAGGAACCAGAGAGAAAGAAATACAACGAAGTTCATCTTGGCTACCTTTTGGCCATCTGCTCTTTGAAGAACTCACTGACTATGTCAGAGCTCTCGAATCTCATCGCCCTTGATAACGATGTCAGCACGGATAAATCCGTTCTTTATACCTTCTTCCGCCTCATGAGCACAAGCATCGCCAAGAGCACCATCGCTCTTGCTAAGCAAAGAGTCGATCGCTTTGCGAGAGAATACGAGAAGAACAAAGAGACCGATCCTGAACAAGCGGAACAGCATCTCGTTGACTCCCTTGGTCTCATCGCTTTGAGAATGTCCATCCAATCTTCTGTTAACCGCATCATCGCCGAAGCCTTCCTTAATGCTATTGAGCATTCAGACCACGCGATTGAGATTGAGCAGAAGAAGCACCACAAAGTCGAAAAGCACTCTGCCAAAGCCTCCAAACACGAAGCTGAGAAAATCTTCGAAGCCAAAGAGGCTCTCTTGAAAGAGAAAAAGAAGCATAGCAAAGAGGAAAAGAAATGAAGACCATCTTAGTCACTGGAGGACTTGGATTCATTGGCAGCGAAACCGTCATCGAACTTATCGAAAGCGGCTACGAACCAATCGTCCTTGATAACCTCTATAACTCAAAGCTCGCAGTCCTTGACCGCATCGAGACAATCACCCATGTAAGGCCTAAGTTTTATGAGGTCGATTGCACAAAATACGCGGAAACTGTAAGGGTTTTTGAAGAAAATCACATTGACGCAGTCATCCATTTTGCCGGTTATAAAGCGGTAGGGGAATCGACCGTCAAACCTGTTGAGTATTATCAGAACAACCTTGGCAGCGCCCTTAATGTCTTGGCCATCATGAAAGAGAAAGGCGTTCACAATTTCATCTTCTCTTCATCCGCCACGGTCTATGGCGTGCCAAATAGGGTTCCTCTCTTTGAAACCGATCCAGTCGGCAGTGCCACAAACCCATATGGCGAGACCAAGATCATGATCGAGAGAATCCTCGAGGATACCGCTAAAGCCAACAAAGATCTCAATGCCTGCTTGCTTAGATACTTCAACCCAATCGGCGGCCACCCATCTGGCCTCCTTGGCGAAGATCCAAACGGCCTTCCAAACAACCTCATGCCATATGTCACTCAGGTTGCGATTGGTAAACTCCCATTCCTCCGTGTCTTCGGAGACGATTACAAGACCGTCGACGGAACCGGCGTCAGAGATTACATCCACGTCGTCGACTTGGCCAAAGGCCATGTCGCTGCCCTCAAACGCTTAGAGAGCAACCCAGGTCTTGTCGTTTATAACCTCGGTACTGGCAAAGGCACATCCGTTCTCGAACTTGTCCACGCCTTCGAAGAGGCTAATGGCATCAAGATCCCATATCAAATCATGCCTCGCCGTCCTGGTGATATTGACGAGAACTTCGCTAACGTCGACAAAGCTTGGAATGAGCTTGGCTGGAAAGCCACCCTCACCATCAAAGACGCTTGCAAAGACGCCTACAATTTCCAAAAGAAGAATCCAAACGGGATTGAATAATCAAGCTGTTTAAGGCACTGAGGAATTTCAGTGCCTTTTTTCATACACACATGTAGCGGTTTTGGTGTAGAATTTGCTTAACTCGAGAGGATTGTTTTATGGAAAACGTTTTCACTGTCACCTTGCCTAATGGCAGAACTCAAAAAGGTCTTATTTTTGAAACCGAACAAGCAAAAATGAACCTTGTTCTTTTGACTGGTATGGGTGAACACTCAGGCCGTTACGAAGAACTCGCTAAATACTTGAACGAGAAAGGCATCAACGTCTATGTCTTAGACGCTGTCGCCCAAGGTCTCAACGCCCCAAATGTTGAGGACCAGGAGAAGTGGTACGAAGGCGCTTTCGACGACAACGTCACCGCTGCGAACATCAAGATTGAGGAAGTTAAGAAAGCCAATAACCTCCCAACCTGCATCATGGGCCACTCCATGGGTTCGTTCATGACACAGCGCTATCTCCAGCTCTTCCCAAATACCGTTAGCAAAGCCATCATCTGCGGCTCAGACAAGATGCCAAGAATGAAAGCCTTCTTCGGTTTCTTGCTTGCTTCGATGCTTGTCAACAAAGGCAACTTCGACAAGCCAAACAAGATGCTTTCCGCTTCCGGAACCGCCGACGATCGCGTAGGACTTTCCTGCTTCAAAGTCAACCGATACATCGTGGAGGACTTCTTTTCCTTCCTCATAGGAGAAGGAGATATTCTTCATGGAGATGCCCTGATCCAGTTTCTCGAGTTCTTCGGTTCCGCCGGTAAAAGCACTCTTCTCGAGGGAATCAGAGATCTTCCCGATGAGCGCTCTGGAGGCGCGGCGTGCCGCGAGAAGAGCGGGAAGCTCGGCGACAGGCTGGATGATGAAGTTCATGAGGTTGACGAACATGATGACGGTACCTGCGGTCATGCCCTTGCCGGAGACGGCGAGATAAGCACCTGCGAAGAAGACGCCGACCTGTGCGATCAGACCGGATAACTGGCCCAGTGTGCTGACCAGTATCTGCAGCTTTCTGCGGATGAATTTCGACT
>CADCDV010000065.1 GCA_902800255.1 uncultured Erysipelotrichaceae bacterium
ATGCTTCTTGGCATCTACTATGCGCCTAAGGTCGTGAACTTTTTCTTCAAGAGAACCATCGAGGCCTCCCCTGATGTCGAAATCGATATGAGCGAATGGACAAGCGGACCTCGTTATCAAGGTTTGCTTAATGCCATAACGAACTCCGTCATCATAATCGCCACCCTCATCTTCTGGCTCATTGAAAGAACAAGCGGAATCTATGTTTTCGATATGGGCAGACAGTCTTGGTGTCTCCTCGCTTGCGCCCTCATCTTCTGCTATAACGGCCAAAGAGGGTATGACAAGAAGTGGTTCCGTTATTTCGAATACCTCTATTACCCAGTGCATCTCGTTTTGATTTTTGGGCTCTTTGCTATATTCTTTTAACGTACCCATAGGAGGTAATGACAATGTTGAAACACATCAAAGATTCTGTCGAATTCAATACTGAAACCGCGAAGGGAAAGGTCCTTGTCGACTTCTTCGCTACCTGGTGCGGACCATGCAAGATGCTCGCCCCTGTTCTTGAGAAGATCGCTAACGAGCACGAAGATCTCACCGTTCTCAAAATCGATGTTGACGAAGTTCCAGATCTCGCAAGCAAATATGACATCAGAAGCATCCCAACCTTGATCCTCTTCGAAAATGGCCAGCCCGTTGATATGAAACTTGGCTATATGCCTGAAGACAGCGTTCTCCGTTTCGCTAAGCTTAAGTAACAAAAAAGAAGGGCAAGAGTTAAAATCTTGCTCTTTTTGTTTACCTTGTAAGGTTCCTTGTGGTATATTCTTTCACGCAGCACTGGACCATTGGTGTAGCGGCCTAACATGTCTCCCTGTCACGGAGAAGATCACGAGTTCGAATCTCGTATGGTCCGCCAGGCTGCGGGCGTAGTTCAATGGTAGAACATCAGCCTTCCAAGCTGAATACACGGGTTCGATTCCCGCCGCCCGCTCCACTTGTGAGTGTCACCCCTCTTATGAGGGGTTTTTATTATCTTTAGAAGTCGTTTAAGAACTCACCTAAGAGAGAGCCGATCTCTCTAAGAGCGGAGACATCATCCTTGAGACCATCAAGTTGGTCGCTATCGATATCGAAAATGGCTTTGATCTCACCATCTTTGATGACAGGAACGACGTATTCGCTTTTGCTTTTCGCATCGCAAGCGATGTAGTTCTTTAAAGTCGAGACATCAGGAACGTATATTTCTTTTCCTGAAACATATGATTCCCCTACTACGCCTCTACCGAAAGCGATAAATAAACAGGCAACTGAACCAGAGAAATAAGAAAGATGGAGCCCATCCTCTTCTTTGCGGTATAAGCCAACCCAGGAATTCTCCCCTAAGGTCAAACGGATATACGAGAAAGCGTTGAGCACGTTGGCCCTAGTATCCCCTTCTTCTGCGGTAAGTAATGATCTGACAACCGATAAATCCAAATTGCTCATGGTCTTATTTTAAATGCTAAAGCAAGAAAGCCAATCAATAGGCACTTCAGGCTTTTATTTTGCCTAGGATTCATTATCATTTTTAGCATGGAAAAAATTATCGTTCTCGCTTCACATAACAAAGGCAAAATCAAGGAGTTCCAAAAGATCCTCGAACCATTTGGATACGTGGTTAAAACCTCTGCCGATTTTGGGCATACCGAAGAGCCGGTTGAGGATGGCAAAACCTACCAAGAGAACGCCTATATCAAAGCCAAGTATTATCACGATGCCTTGAAGATGCCAGTCATCTCAGATGACTCAGGCATTGAGATCGAGGCCTTAGGCGAGCATTACCCAGGCGTTCATAGCGCACGTTTCGCCGATAAGATCCAAGAAGAGCTTGGCAAAGGATATGAGGTCGTGAACGCCTACATCTTAGAGAAGATCAAAGGTAACCCAAATAGAAAAGCCGCCTATCACTGCGCGATATGCCTAATCGAGAAAGACGGAGAGGTCCATTACTTCGATGGCGTTTGCGAAGGGCAAATCACCGATAAGATAACCGGCACACATGGATTTGGCTATGACCCTATCTTCAAAGCCGATGAAGGAGGTCTCTACTTCGGAATTGTTTCCGAAGATGAGAAAAACAAAATCTCACATCGCGGAAAAGCTCTTCAGAAATTCGTCAAATATCTAAAAGAAAAAGAAGGGAACTGAGCCCTTCTTTTTTTGTTTCTTTTTACTAGGCGTCTTTGACAACTGGATGGATCCTGACGTTGCCTTGAAGCTTGGCTGAACCACCTTTTGGAGTGTGGTCTTCCGCACCTTCACCATAGGTGATAGTGAAGCTCATGTTGGTGTTTTCGATCGAAGCGGAATGAAGATTTACTGAATCGGTTTCGTTCTTATAAGTGCCGTCAAGGTTATAGCAGATCTTGGTGGCGTCAGTCGTAAGGTTTTCGTAGGTGTGTTTGGTCACTCCATCAAGTTTGACGACGATGGTCGTGACATCGGCGGTTACACTTCTTTCAAAGGTGATGGTCTTTCCGTATTCGGCATTGAAGCTTGCGACCTTGTTCGTGTTGCTAGCGTCATATAAGGAAACGGTGAACTCTTTTCTCTCAGTCTCGTAGGTCGATTTGAATTCGAGAGGGAGGGTTCCTTTGCTAAGGTTTCCAAGAGCGACCCACTTCGTTCCATCACTGATGTAGGAAGGATAGGTTGGCATATGATCCGTGAGGG
Organism: uncultured Erysipelotrichaceae bacterium; assembly: GCA_902800255.1. GTDB lineage: Bacteria > Bacillota_I > Bacilli_A > RFN20 > CAG-826 > UBA4951. Next base: position 2,659 of record CADCDV010000065.1, read on the forward strand.
TTTTGTCAAGGTAAATGACGCCTTTGTTGCCTGTGGCGTCAGCATCTTCTGGTGCTCCTTCACCCCAAGCGAACTGGTCGGCGTTAGCACCGCTCTTCCACTTGTAGACGAGGGTGTCGTCTTTGGTGAACTTGGCGCTTGTTTCGTCTTTGGCAAGAACCCAGCCATCGAAGTTATAGGTGTTGTAATACTCTGGATGGGCTTCGGCAGGAATCGCGGTTGGGATGGTGATGGCGTTTCCGAATTGGACATTCGCCCCACCCTCGACTGGAGTTCCATTATTCTTGAAGATGGTTTCGATCTTGTAAGCTTTCTCAATGAACTTCGCAGTTACGCGGCAATTGGCCTTGATTTGGTCAAGATTGATAGCCTCGCCTTGGAGTTCACTGCCGACTCTGCTATCGAAAGTGGAATCATAAGTTCCTTCCCAGCCATCGAAAACAAATCTGGCGCCTGGAGTGGTCAATGTGAGATCGCTATGAGGGTTATAGTCATAGGCAGTTCCATCCATGGATCTGAAATGGACGGCTCTTCCTTCGATGGCGTAGCCATAACCAACCTGGGTTCCGACTTCGTCATAGAAATCGACCTGGTAGACTGGGCTGCCTTTTTGGGATAAGCCCTCGCCACCGGAACAGGCTGATAAAAAACCTGTCGCCGCTAAAGCGGTAACAAGAAAGAATTTCGAAAAATTGCGTCTTTGCATACAAAGATTATGTAATAAAAAGTCTTTCAAAGAAAGAGGGGGTTTGTAAAAAAGCGAAGACCAACTCCCCTTTTGTTCGCAAAATAGGTGGAAATCTCCTCATAGGAGTATAAAATACTCAATGTTGCCCCTCGTAATCTGTTTGGGCATAATATAAAATCGAACTACTAAACAGGAACAGTCTATGAAAACAGTAAAATCTCCAACCCGTATTACTTCTATCTTCGCCCTTATCTTCTCCTTTGTCGCGATGATGTGCATGTTCGCCGACGCTTTCGCTGGCGAGTCTGGATGCGCCCGTGGCAATGTCTACAGCGTCATGTTTGCCCTTCAGGATGGCTATAACGTCGTCTGGCCACTCATCATCGGATTCGTTTGCGTCTGCCTCGTTCTTCTTGCAGGCCTTGGCGGATTCATCATCGGTGAGGCCGCTGGCAAATCCATCGCCCTTGCTGAGATCGTCTTAGGCGTCGCCGCTGGCATCCTCTTCATCTTCGCCGCTATGTTCTACACCAGTGCCAACCCAAGCGTTGATATGGCTAGCACCGCCGATTCTGGTTTAGGTGCCGGTTCCATCTGCGTCATCGTCTTCAGCTTCATCGCTGCTGCCTTTGGTGCCATCGATCTTCTTGTTCATAGCAAGAAACAATAAGTTCCTTAATTAATAAAAAGCCCTCCGAAATGGAGGGTTTTATTTTGCGAATTTGTAGCCCCGGCTACTAAGGCCTTTTCCTTATCCCTTTGGATGTTCCTTTTGATCTTCGGGATCCAGTACTCACGATTGCTTTGGATCTTCTTTTCGTTCTCCTCGAAATCCTTGCCATGCCAGAATTCGGAATCGCAGAAGACCACCACTTTGGCACCTTTGAAGGAGATGTCAGGATGACCGAAGATGAACTTGCTATTGCAACGGTATCTGCACCCTTTCTCATAAAGGGCTTTTCTCAATTTGATTTCGATGGAGGTGTCTTTGCCTCTAATGCGGCTCATCGTGTATGAGACGGTGGCTTCATCGCGCTTCATACGTATGAATAGCTGACGTGGATGTTCCCAAAGATATCGGTCTCGGTTAGATCAAGCTCTGGGATGTCCCCACTATATTTGTAATCAGATTCGTAATAGTCCACTTTCATCTCGGTTGAGGAAATCGAGAAAGAGTTGATGGCGATTGCAGCGTTAAGGCTAGTTTCCTCAGCGTATAAATCGTTGACGGAAAGGTTCTCGCCTTCGAAAGAGATAACAAAGTTATCGCCTCCTGAGGAGAGGGCTTCGAAGGATGTGAGGTTATTGTATTTGCCGATTGAGCCCATATAGGACTGGCAAAGGGTCAAGGACGTGATGTTGTTAGCGTTTATAAGAGTCGGAAGGTTGATGAAGGAAGCCAAAGCGGAGTCGGTCGTTGGAGTATAGTCGTGGCTTTCTCCATTCTCGGAAACAACGAAGTGCCTTTGGCTGCGGTCATTAGGATCGACGTATTCGCTGACTGTCACCTCTCTATTTGCATCTAATTCGTCATTAAAGAGATAGTCGACCTCATTCTTGACTTTGAGGCTATAGACGGTCGATTCGTCCGAGATGAGATACGGGGCCTTATAAGAGACCTCTAGGCTTGATTTCTTGAAGAACTTCTTTTGGTTGAAGTCATCAAGGACATATTCGTTGATCTCACTTTTTAGCGAATAAGAAACCGATTCGACTTTGTAGCCGGTCTGTTCATTCAAAGCGGCTGCCACAAGTTTATTGGCCGTTTCCAAATCGATGGCCTTCGTATAGACGTTGTTGCATGAAGAAAGAACAAGGGTCGCCCCTACTAGCAATGCGATTTTCCTAATGTTCTTCGTTTTCATGTTAATTGAATTGGGCGTTATAGAGTTCGTAATAGAACCCCTTCTTCTTGAGAAGAGATTCATGGTCGCCCTGCTCAATGATAGCACCATCTTTAAGGACGACAATAAGGTCACTTGAGACGATTGTGCTTAGGCGGTGAGCAACGACGATGGAAGTTCTTCCTTTAAGAAGCTCTTTGAAGCTTTCGTTGAGAAGTTTCTCGGTGCGGACGTCGATGTTGCTTGTGGCCTCGTCCAAAATGACGACTTCAGGCTCAAGAAGCATAAGACGGGCCACACAGATAAGCTGCTTCTCGCCAACCGATAAACCAGAGGAGTCGCTGATGCTCGTGTCATATCCTTGAGGGAGTCTTTCGATGAAGCCATCAGCCTGGGCTTTCCTCGCTGCTTCTCTTACTTCAAAGAGGGTCGCTCCCTTTTTGCCATAGGCGATATTCTCAAAAACCGTACCGGTGAAAATCCAGGTATCCTGAAGGACCATTCCGATATGGCTTCTGATGGAATCTTTCACAATATCCTCAGCAAATTCATCGTTAATTGAGATTTTGCCATGCTCTGGATCATAGAATCTCATGAAGAGGTTGATGAGGGTGGTCTTGCCACATCCTGATGGGCCAACAAGCGCAATCCTCTGCCCTTTCTTGATATCCAACGAGAAGCCATTGATGACGAGTTTGTCTTTTGTGTATCCGAAGATGAGATTATCCGCTTTAAGGGATTCGATTTGGCCATCGATGTATTTCTTTCCTTCATCAACGTCCTTAGGCATATTGGCCGCCTTATTGATTCTTTCAAGAGACGAGGCAGCATAACTGATCTCGCTCATGACATCGCTAATCTCATTGAATGGCTGCATGAAGTTAGCGGCATAGGTCAAGAAGGCGCATAAATCACCAACCGCGAATCCGATCAAACCAAGGTGTACGTACCGAATGATGAAAGAGGCACCTACAAGAACGAGGATGGCGTTGATCAAAGCGTTTATGAGTCTCGTAGAAGGATTGATTGTTGAAGCACCCATCGTAGCCTTGAATGAGCTGTTTCTGAATTCTTCGTTTATGGAAGCGAACTCTTTTTCTTTTTCCTCGCTGATGCCAAGGGTTCTGATTGAAGTTGAATTCTTAAGGGCCTCATTGACGAAAGAGGAAAGCTTTCCGCTTGTGGAAGCCTGGGCCTTGAAGTGCTTTGAATTGTATTTGGAGACGAAATGGCTGACCACCATCGAAACAGGGGTGAGCAAGATGACCACGATTGCTAATGCCCAATTCATGAAGAACATGAAGGCGATGGTTATGACGATGGTCACCACTCCATCATAGAGAGCGGCAAAGCCACTTAGCAAACCAGTCTGGACATTCTCGATATCGTTAATGAGTCTTTGGATAAGATCGCCTTTGGATGCTTTATCTATTTCCTTTACCGGAGCGTCCATGTAAGCCTTGAAGAGCTCTTCCCTCATCTTGGCAATGACTTTTTGGCCAATGAAGGCTTTCGTGTAATCGAAGATGTGCCTGAAAATTGCTCCCGCGACGAGGCAGATTATGAGCAAAAAGAGGAGGAAGATGAGGATTGGGCCGCTTTCGTCCATGCAGTGATCCTCTGGCCTACAAATATTCCGAGCGTGATCATCGAAATAGTTGATCAAAAGACCGGCAAGGAAAGGAATGGCGAGTTTGCAAACGGTTGCAAGCAAAGAGAAGATAAGCGATACGAATATCTGGATGCGGCTTCCTTTGAGCCAGTACCAGAGGCGTTTTGTTTTCTTCATTTGACGCCTCCTTTCTGAATCTCAAAGATTTCGCGATAGATATCGCAACTCTTGAGAAGCTCTTCGTGTTTTCCAGAAGCGATGATTTGGCCGTTGTCGAAGACAAGGATCTTGTCGCAGTCGATTAAGGATGACGCCCTTTGGGAGACGATGATTTTGGTTAGGCCCTTGATTTTCGAGATGTTCGCTCTGACTTTCTGGTCGCTAATGTAATCAAGAGCGCTCATGGAGTCATCAAGGATAAGAAGGTCCGCTGGTTTGAGAAGGGCGCGGGCGATGAGTAGCCTTTGCTTTTGGCCACCCGAAAGATTCGTTCCCCCTTCTTCGATCTTATGGTCAAGGAAGTCATCGTATTTGGAAACGAAATCGTAGGCTAAAGCATCCTTAAGGGCTTTGACCATCTCTTCATCTGTCGCGTCTTTCTTCGAGACAAGGAGGTTTGAGCGGATGCTTCCTTTGAAGATGGAAGGCTTTTGAAGAACAACGGACACCTCTTTCCTCAAAGAATCCAAATCATATTCATGGATAGGGATGCCGCGGTAGAAAATCTGTCCACTGGTTGGCTCGAATAATCTTAGGAGCAACGAGATGGCAGTACTCTTACCGCTGCCCGTTCCGCCGATGATGCCAATCGTCTCTCCTTGGTCGATTCTGAAAGAAAGGCCACTGACGGCAGGTTTGTCGCCTTCTTGGCCATAGGTGAGAGAGACATCTTTGAATTCGATTAACTTGGTTCCAGAAGCCTCTTCGTCTTTGGTGATGACGCCTTCGTTCTTGATATCGCCTTCAATAGCAAGAAGGGAATCGATTCTCTTTTTCGAAGCGTAGGCTTTGTTAAGAGAAAGGATCATCCTCGAGAACATGACCATGGCAGCAAGACAAGAGACGAGATAAGAGACAAGGGAAACGATTTGACCTGTTGTGACAGGGCTTGTTTCCGCTAGTGTGACATCTCCTACCATGACGACGGTGATGAGGGCAGCGTTGACGAAGAAGAAGGTCAAAGGATTGAACCAGGCATTTGAGGCAGCAAGGCTCATGGACCTTTCGCGATAGACGGCCACGCTTTCGTCAAACCTCTCGTCTTCGTACTCTTCCTTATTGAAAGCTTTGACCGGCCTAACCCCTGACAAAGCATCGTTCGAAATGAGGGTCATTTTGTCCAAAGACTGCTGAATTGCTGGGTATTTTTTCTTTGTGGAATGCATGATCATCGCAATAACGAGGGCGCACAAGAAAAGAGCGATGACAAAGACAATACCTGTTCTGTAATTGATTACGAATGAAAATATCGTGGCCCCGATAAAAAGGAACGGAGGCCTGAAGATGAGCCTCATGAACATGTTGACTCCGCTTTGCATCGCGAAGGTGTCGTTATTGACGATGGTGAGAATCTTCTCTTTGCCAAAGGTATCTGAGGAATTTGAGGAATATTATTTAAATTTGAAGTTTTTTT
>CADCDV010000066.1 GCA_902800255.1 uncultured Erysipelotrichaceae bacterium
TATGGTCCTAAGAACGCTTACCTAATCACCTATGTCCCTTGCCTTCTTATCTTCATCGTCGCCTTCCCTCTTATCTTTGAGGCTTTCAGAGCCGCTTTAGAGAATGAGAACCCATCCGTCATGGCCTCTCTTGATCTTGATGGGGGCAGACATTCATGGATGGCACTTACAAAAGTCCTTTGGCCTGATGCTTTCGCATATGCGAGGCTATCGATCGCCCAAAGCTTAGGCCTTAGCATGAAGGTCTGTATCATGAGCGAGGTCCTTAGCGCGACCTCGGCCTCAAAGCCATCAGTCGGAGGACTTATCTCAAACGCTCAATTTTCTGGTGCGGTGGAAGACATTCTCCCTCTTGCCATCATCGCCTTGTTACTAATGCTCATCATCGATATCCCTTTCTTCGTATTAAGAAGCAGAAAATCCAAATAGAGGGCGATTTTGCATGGGAATTCGTCTATAATCAGTCCCGATGAAAGAGAAAAGAAACGGGACTTTCGAATTCCGCACCTGGGGTTTTGAAATCTACGACATAGTTAACATCATTCTCTCTGTTTTCGTCATTATCAGACTGTCGCTAGAGAATGGTCCTACCCATCTTTATGTATTCAGGGGTATTGAGATCGCTGCTTCAATTGCCCTCATCGTCTTCATCATGCTCATCTGGAAGAATCATGAAGAGACGAAAGAAAGGAAATTCTTTTCGCTCTCCTTCCTTATCGCGTGGGTTGGCGTCCTAATTCAAGCAATATGCGCGATCCTTATCGTCCCGCAGGAACTCTTTGATAATCCTCTTTTCAGTGAGATTTTCTTCGAAGTCGCTGGTTTACTCGCTCTTGAGATAATCCCTGGGGCTTTATATTTCGCGGCTACGTCCTCCAAGAAGCCGAAGCTTTGGGGTCAATCAACCCTTATCGGTATCATCTTCATCGCTGTCGTCTCAATCCTTTGTGATTCGGTCTTCTTCATATATAAGGATTTGTCCGCTTTAACTCTTGATGATTTCATTGAGCTTGTTTGCTTCTCAATGCCTCTATTCTTGTCTTCCTTTGGTCTTATTGAATTAAGGCGGTGGAAGAAATCGCTGCCTCCGGTCCTTCCGAAAGAAGAAAATTAAGCGTTTGATTAACGCTTTTTCTTTTTATAGATATAATGGTTTCATAAGGAGCCACATAATATGGAACTAAAAGGATCAAAGACCGAAAAATGTTTGATGGAAGCTTTTGCTGGTGAATCCCAAGCCCGCAACAAGTACACCTACTTCGCATCAAAAGCCAAGAAGGAAGGATATGAGCAGATCGCCGCTATCTTCCTTGAGACAGCCGAAAACGAGAAAGAGCATGCCAAGCTCTGGTTCAAATATCTTGAAGGCGGAGAAATCAAAGACACCGCTTCCAACTTAGAAGCAGCCGCCAATGGTGAGAACTACGAATGGACCGATATGTATGAGTCCTTCGCCAAGATCGCCGAAGAAGAAGGCTTCAGAGAAATCGCCGCCAAGTTCAGAATGGTCGGCGCTATCGAAAAGCATCACGAAGAGAGATATAGGAAGCTCCTTGAGAACGTCAAAGGCGGAGTCGTCTATATCGCCAAGGACGTCGCCGTTTGGAAATGCCGCAACTGCGGACACATCGTCATCGGAAAGATGGCTCCAAAAATCTGCCCAGTCTGCATGCATCCACAGTCCTACTTCGAACTCGAAGCCAAGAACTATTAATCAGGCATAAAAAAGAAAAGGCTGGCGATTTGCCAGTCTTTTTTAAAATTCTGAATCGATATCCGTTGGCTTTTTTTCCTCTTTTTTCTTTTCTTCTTCGTCTTCCTTGGCGGCTTCAACGAGAACCGGAAGAGGATTGAACCAATGGTAGATGCCCTCGATGGTGTATATCATCGTCACATAGAAGAGGGCGCTAGAGATAATGAATTTGTAGTCTTCATTCGGGATCGCTTGGTTCACAAGATGGATGATGTCGATCGGAATCATCGCAAAAGGGACAGGGAGCAAGAGGAGGGTATCAAGCCAGGAACCTTTCGCTCTTTTCTTTTTTGAAGCGAAGAACCAGATGGTGTTTCCGATGAGAAGGGTTCCGCCAACGAGGGTGATCCAGGTGAACCAGGTCACTTTGGTATCGCTCATGCCGATGACTCCGGTGAGTGTAAGGGTGGCGAGGACGGCAGCGACAATCGCGAAGAGGATGAGCTCGCCGCTATAGATAAGTTTTGCTTTGGTAAGGTCGTCTAATGGTTTTTTCATATGAAAAACATTAAAAGAAATAAAACCATTTGGCAACTCTGGAAGTATAATTAATGAACCTTAGATGGAGATTCACATGATTATTCTCAAAATCGCGAACATGGGTGAAATCAAAATCGAACTCGATTACAAGAACGCCCCAATCAGCTCCGCCAACTTCGTTTCTTTGGTTAACAAAGGTTTCTACGATGGCCTTACCTTCCATCGCATCATCAAGGGCTTCATGATCCAGGGTGGTTGCCCATTAGGAAACGGCACTGGCGGCCCAGGTTATTCCATCAAAGGCGAATTCCGTTCGAACGGCGTGAAGAATGATCTTTCCCATAAACGTGGCGTCATCTCCATGGCCCGCGCCATGAATCCTAACAGCGCAGGCTCCCAATTCTTCATCTGCGACAAAGACGACCTTTTCCTTGATGGCCAGTACGCCGCATTCGGTCACGTCATCGAAGGCATGGACGTCGTCGATAAGATCGCTTCCGTCAAAACCGGTTTCCAAGATAGGCCACTCAACAAGGTCGTAATCGAAAAAGCTCTGTCCGTTGAGGAACCAGAGCCAGAATTCGAGAAGATCAATTAACTATTTGAATCTCTCAAGGAGATAAAGAAGCATCAGCCTGACGTTTAAGGCGAAGAAGTATTTATCGTCCTTAAGCATCTTCTTAACTTCATCAAGACTATAGAGCCTCGAGTCAATATCCTCAAAATCCTCGAGGTTCTTTTCTTTGAAGGAAACGATCCTTCCAAGAACTACTGCGTTTGTCTCATCACTGAGTCCAGAAGAAGTGGTGCCATTAGGAGCCAAAACCTCTAGGTCGGTGATGATTGCTCCAGCCTCCTCAAGCGCCTCTCTTTTGGCGGCTTCAAGGATGTCGGTATCATCCGCATCAAGAAGTCCGGCAGGAATAGAGGTGACTCTTCTTCCAACAGCAGGCCTAAACTGCGAAGTAAGAAGGATGGAGACCTTTCCTTCCTCATCTACGTAGTAGAGAGGAATGGTTACTCCATCTGGCCTTGAATAATCCTTCGTCAAAGGGAGGATATGATCTTTGTCATGGCGGGTTGCCATGAAGTATTCGTAGTCGTAATGCGTCCCATCGATTTTGGTCACGTCATAGGTGAGCGTGACGAAATTCAAAAAAGAGTGGGAAGTCTCTTGAATAACTTTTTTGACTTTCCACTCCATGGTTATAGCTCCAAGAGGTTGCCAAGGTCGGTTACCGTTTCCACCTTGGTGGTCAAATCGACATGGCTCAGTCTCATGTGCCCTCTTGTCTCGAGGATGAATCCTGATTTCTTATCGAAGAAGGATAAGGTGTGCTCGATTGGCCTATATTCGAAGTAGCCGGCATCCATATTAGAGAGATCTCTGATGGTGAGGGTCTCTTTGCCGTTTTTGCTTTCGTCATTGACGATGAATTCGTCTTTGCCTGTTTTGTCTCTGAAACGGATGGCCATCTCAGCCTCTCCCATGAAAGCCTCAAGATAGACTTTATCAACAGGCTCTAAGGAACGGTATGTGATGGTGGTAGGGGTCTCTTTGATGAGCTCGATCGCGCTTCTTGGGAAGAAATGCATCTTCATCACAGGGCTAGTGTAAGAAAGGATGACTGGTTCCTTCCATCTTTTGACTTTGGCGTTGCCATCCATGCAGTAGGCTCTTTTTCCATTAGGGAAGATAACCGACCTTCCGGTGAATTTGCCTTTGTCGAAGAAGTTGATCGACATATCGGTGTCGCTGATTGAAAGGAGGATCATAGATCCACCTTCACCGAAAACGATATTGAGTCCGTTCTTAGCTGGTTGGACGTAGAAGTCGGTTTGGCTTCTTGTGTTGCTATGGGCAATCATCGACGCCATTCTTTTGGCGTTCATGGAAAAACGAAGACCCCTTTCTGTAGATGGTCTGAATTCCATTAAGCCTGGAGATTTGTTGGAGGCGTCTAGCCATTCGTATGGAATGTTCATAAGGTAAGTTTAACTAGTTTTCCTTCAATAAAAAGAAATTTATTTCATAAGCTTTTTGAGCTTCTCTTCGGCGATTTGATTAATCTCTTCTGGTGAAAAATCGTAATTTCTCCCGCAAAACCCACATGAAACTGATGTACCCTTGCCTTCTTTTTTGATGGCTTCAAGGTCATGAAGGGTCAATGAGGAAAGTATTTTGCTGCTCTTCTTTTTTGAG
>CADCDV010000067.1 GCA_902800255.1 uncultured Erysipelotrichaceae bacterium
GGTTTCGTCTATGACGAGATGCTCGTCAAAGGAAGATACTACGAAGAGACAACCCCGTTTGGCTATTTTGAGAAGCCTTTTGAGTTCCTCGCTCTCCTTGAGAAAGAGCGCATCTGGATGAGCGTCACCCCTCATGAGATTAACACCATGAAGGAACCGATTAGTAAAGCCAAAGGAAGAGTCATCACCCTTGGCCTTGGCTTAGGTTATTTCGCCTATATGGTTCACCTTAAAGACGAAGTGAGCCACGTGACCATCATCGAAAAGGACCCTCGTGTCATTAAGCTCTTCAAAGCGAACATCCTTCCGTTCTTCCCTCACAAAGAGAAGATCGAAATCATTGAAGGCGATGCGACTCAATATATGAATGACGCCGCCCCATTTGATTACCTCTTCGCCGACTTATGGCACTTCGCGATCGATGGTTTGCCTTTATATCTCAAGCTAAACAAATTCGAAGAGAAATATACTTCTTCAGTGTTCGATTATTGGATCGAGCCATCGATGCTGATCCTTATCAGAAAAGCCCTCATCATCCTTGCTGAGGAAGAGCTTCACCACACGAGTGATGATGACTATAAAGACGCGATGACGGTAAGCGATGAGCTTGTTAACGCTCTCCACTTCCTCCTAAAGGAAAAGGAAATGAGTTCCATCGATGATTTGCTGGAGATAATGAAAGAAGAAAACCTAAAATCCCTGGCAAAAACCCTATATCTTTAATAAAAAGCCCTCTAGATTCGCCTAGAGGGTTTCTTTTTGTTCAGGTTCTTTTTTCCGTGTCTTTAGGACGTAGATGATTGAGAGGATTGCCCCTGCTGACATAGCTACGATAGCCATGATGAGGAAGAAGACCGCCCAACGGACATCGACGCTGTTCTCAGGCTCAACCCTAGCGATCTCATAGACGCCTTTGATGGCCTGATAGACGACGAGGGTTCCAACTCCGGCATTGAGTCCTAACCTTCCCCAATCGCCGAAATCAATTTGGAGGAGAAGCGCTAAAACGAGATAAACCACTAAAAGGATAAGCGGAGCTATCCAGATGTAACGGATGTAGTCGCTATAGACTCCGTGTGAGTTAAAGAAATAGATTTCTTTGAAAGCAATCGAAAGGATGAGGACGCCAACCCAGATGATTGATTGCCTAAGGCCGATCTTTCTTTTAGGCGTCAACCACATAAATCATGTCTCCTATCCTACGAGGACTGGTTTTGCTTGGGAACTTCTTCGTGGAATTATCCCAGATGGCGTATAAAGTGCTCGAATCTCCGCCATCGAGGTTATAGGCAAGCGTGCAACCTCTTGCTAAGAGCTTTGTCGCGACTTCCTGAAGGGAGAATCCGTCTGTCTTGTCGGGCCTACTTCTTCCCTGACTAACAAAGAAGATGTAATGGTATGGGCCGACATAGCCGATTGCGGTACGTTGGTTGCCGCTTTGATGCGGGCTAGCAACGTCTTCATCATCGTTTACGACGATGGTGCCGTTATCGATGAGGGTTGGTCCGAAAGTCCACACCTGCCAGGCTTTGTTGCGGGTCAAATAATCGGTTGAATAAGTTGGGATAGACGCATTCCTACGCGTTCCTGTGAATCCAGGTTCGGTGTACACAGACATCGTTCCATCATTCCAGAGAACGAGGTCCTCGAAGACGGAATCGACACCGGTTCTGTACTGCGAACGAAGAAGCTGTCCGTTCCTAAGAACATACCCAAGACGGTGATCGAGGTTGTTATAGGAGCTATCGCCATTGATGGCGCCCATGACGTCGACGTTATATTTCCTTTCGACCTCAGTGACTTGGTTGAAAAGGGTGTTTAAGCAATTGTCTCCAGGATATCCGTTGGCATCGGTCACCTGGTTGGTTCTGAAATCGGTGATCTTTTTGATCTTGACCTCGAGGGTGTAGAAAGTGATTGGGTTGCCATTGCTATCCACGGCCTCGTTATTTGGATCATATGTTTGCGTGTTATACCTTGTATAAGTAAGCGTCGTCTCCGCATATGGGCTTGGGTCGGCGTTAGGCACTCTATCTGGGAGTCCATCAGCAGCACTGCTACTTGCCACCTCGCTTGCTTTGGAGGAAGAACTTGGCTTTGAAGAAGTACTTGGCTTCGACGAGGAGGAAGGAGTAGATTCTTCGAAAATAGTGAAAGGATCGTCGTTGACCTTATGCTCAGCGACGCCATTGATGCCAAAGAAGTTATGCAAAAGGTTGCCGCTTGCGAGGCTAGCGATAGCGACGGCGTAAGCGACGCCAACGATTATGAGCGCTTTCTTCTTCATTCGGCTTTTCCTTTCTTTAGTCTCTTCCTAGCAAAGATGAACATCTTGCTAATGAAGAAATTGACTACAAAGATTATAGCCTCGACGAGAATTTTGAGAATGGTCAAACCGACATTCTTTGGAAAAACGAAGTCAAAGAGATATAGGAGACCTAGGCCAAGGCACATATTGAGGACGAAAACAATCGCATAACGGCCCAATTTACGCCCAAAACCCTCTGGCCCAGGAAAGACTATGTAATTGTTCATGAGGAAGTTATACGGGCCACTTATGACTCTGGCGCCGATATATGGAACGAGAACCTCAAGAGGAAGCTCTTTTGGACCGAAGTAGGAGATTAAGGCAAAGAGGCCGAAATCGATCAAGAAGCTTGTTACGGCAACAAGGATATAAAGGATTGGGGTTCTATAGATCCTGAAGCTGTCTTTGATTGGATGGAAATGCGAATTGGCATTGTCATCATAGATGGTCTTGATGGTGATCTGAGATAGCCCTGCCGATTTCACGGCGTCGCTAAGGAAATTGAATTCGTATTCGTAACGGTCCCCCACTGTCGTGATGGCCATATCGAAAAGGTTGCTAGGGATGCCGCGTAAGCCAGTTTGGGTATCGGTGACCTTAACGCCGGTCGACATTTTGAAGTAGCCTCTAGAGAAACGATTTCCGAAACGGTTTCTTTTTGGGCAATCAGGGCTCGTGAAATCACGGACACCGAGGACGAGCATGTTCTCTTTTTCGCTTAGCTCATCGCGCACCCTTAATATATCTTCGAGCGCGTGTTGGCCATCGCCATCAGCAGTCACAATGCCTTTGACTTCTGGAAGGTTGTCCCTCACGTATTTGAAGCCCGTTTTTAAAGCGTATCCCTTACCATGGTTCTTCGGATAAGAGATGACGGTAAAGTTATCGAGCTTTCCAATCTCGTCGAAAATCGGCTTAAAAGCCTCGCCCGAGCCATCATCGATGACGACGATCTTCTCAAAAGAAGATGGATCAATCGTCTTCAAAAATGGGAGCGCTTTGTCGCACGGTTGGTAAACGGGGATGACTAATGCGATTTTCATGTACACCTTATAAAGTGAAAAATGGCCTTTTTTATTGAAAAACGAGACACGCTCATTTTACATTAAGAACCCCTACTTTTCACACATTAATAATGCGCTTGTTCATATACGTATTTGATGAAGGATTTGTAGGGAATTTTTCAAAAAAAGCATCAAAAAAGGACCGAGGTTAATCGGTCCTAGTTTTGTTAAGCCTTAGGCTGAAGTGGTCTCTTCTTCTTTTGGTTCTTCTTTGGCGCTCTTAAGCGATTTGATGAACGGGATGAAGATGAGAACGCCCCAGGCGATCATGCCAGCGCCAATGACGCCTTCGCCAACCCAAAGGGCGGTCTGCCAGATTGGTGGGAAGTAGCCAGTGATTTCACGGGTCATGATGTTGGAGTTAACGACACAGTAGAGAAGGTTATGGGCGGCACGGCGTAAGACGGTGACATCGCCTTCGCTCTCCTCGTCTGGTCTTGACCATGGCTTGGCGCCGTTGAGGTTAAGGTCGCCGCCAGCGTAGCACATCTGTTTGTTCGACATGTAATCGTTGACGTGGAAGTCGCAGATGACGGAGCCAACGAATCCCCACTCCTCACGGAGAATGGTGGTAAGGAGGCGATAGTCGCCGCCAGTCCACTTGGTTCCGATACGGTTGAAGGAGGACATGATGCCGCGGGTCTTGCCTTCTTTGACGGCCATTTCGAATGGCTTGAGGTAGATCTCACGGATAGCTTGCTCGTTGCACCAGGTAAGCTTACCTTCGGTGTCACGGTTGGTTTCCTGATCGTTGAGAGCGAAGTGTTTGACGTTAGCGTAGACGCCATACTTCTGAACGGCTTTGACGACGGTAGCCGCGCACTTGCCGGACTGGAATGGGTCTTCGCTGTAGTACTCGGTGTTACGTCCGCCGAATGGGGAACGGTGCATGTTGACACCTGGGCCATACCATCCGGAGTATGGGAGCTTGTCGCCCTTTTCGTTACCGATGAGGGCTTCGTTGCCAATGGCCTTGCCCTGCTTCTCAGCAAGTTCAAGGTTCCAGGTCTGAGCGACTAAGCACTCGGAGCAGTA
>CADCDV010000068.1 GCA_902800255.1 uncultured Erysipelotrichaceae bacterium
AACCAGCACCAAAAGCAAAGCCAGCTGTGGCTAAAAAACCAGCGAAACCAGCTCCTAAGAAGGCTGAACCAAAGAAACCAGCTCCTAAAAAAGCTGAACCAAAGAAAGAAGAGAAGAAGGGACCGACTTCCGGAGCTTCCTACCATCTTTCCAAGAGAGCAAGCGACAATAAGTGGCAGGTCTTCTTAACTGGCTCTGACAAAGTCATTAAGACATTCGCTACCAAAGCCGAAGCCGAGGAGTACACCAAGAAAATGGCCGCCAACACCGGTCGTTCCATCTTGACCCATGCCTCTAAAGGCGCTTCCAAAGGCAAGATCCAAAAGAGATAAAACAAAAGGCACCAATCAAACGGTGCCTTTTTTATTCGAAGGTTATCTCATCAGAGATGATTCTTTTCTCATCCCCATCGATGATGCCGACCAAGTCTCCTTCATCATCTATCCTTAAGACTTTTATTTCTTTCTTCTCACCCTTATAGGTGCAGAAGCATTTCTCATCTTTAAGGTAATTGTTCTCGTTAATGACCTTTAGGTAATCGGAACGACCTTCCTTCAAGGAAAGGATCTCTTCTTTGATTATCCGATAAAGGTCTTTTTTGATGTCCCTTAAATCCATCGTAGAACCTGTCTCTAGCCTAACGGATGTAGGGGTCCTATAGAATCCTTCTGGGAACGTTTCTTGGTTCACGTTGAGTCCGATACCGATAATGACTGCATCAACCTTCTCGTGACTTACGGATTCAAGGAGGATTCCACAAATCTTCTTTCCATTCACATAGATATCGTTAGGCCACTTGATGGAAACGTTTTTAAGGCCGATTTGCGAGAGATATTTGAATACTGCAGAACCAGCGACAAGAGAAAGAATAGGCGCGTTTTGCAAGAGCTTTTTGTCTTTTATGAGGACTGAGAACATCAAAGACTCATCTTTGTCCGCTTCCCATTTCCTTCCTAACCTTCCTTTGCCTTTCTTCTGGAATGAGGCATCAACGAAGGAGAGGTTCTTGTAGATGCGGTAGTTCTCTTTGAGATAGGTGTTCGTGGAATCGATTTCGCTAAAGTGAATCCTCCTGCTTGGGAGAAGGACATTCACATACCTTGAGGCAATGAATGAGGCAATCGCCAGCTTAGCGATGTCGAAAGGTATGTATGGAGCGATGAATAACCCAAAAGCGGTGCTAAGAAGAAAATCGCTATTTCCTCTCACAAGAGTGATGATGAGATACCCATGGACGAAACCAACCGCGTATAACGCGATAAGAGACACGCTGGAGCCGATTAAACTCTTCCATAGCTCATTGCCCATCCTCTTAAGCAAAAGGTCGCTAAAGAGGTGATTTAGAAGGATTACGAAGAAGAAGCCATAGACGAATCCGAAAGTGGGGGATGCCGCATAAGCGATTCCTCCTCCGAATCCGGCAAAGACCGGTATCCCAATAAGCCCCATGAGGATATAGAGGGCGATGATGATTAGGCCATCGGCCAAGGAAAGGAAATTGGCAATAAGAAAAACCGTAAGGAGCTGCAAAGTGAATTTGCAATATCCGACATCAATCGAGATGAAGGAAGACACAATGAGAAGCGCTAGAAAAAGCGCATCAAGGGTCATTGCCCTTACGGTTTTGTTTTTCATATTGAATTGCCTCTAAAACAATTAGCCAATCATGGAGAGCAAGATGCCCGCCGCGATAGCACTACCGATGACGCCTGCGACATTAGGTCCCATAGCGTGCATGAGAAGGTAGTTGTCCGGGTCTTCCTCTTGTCCGATCTTATGAACGACACGAGCGGCCATAGGAACGGCGGAAACACCAGCGGCACCGATCATTGGGTTGACCTTTCCTTTTGTCACAAGACACATAATCTTTCCACCCATAAGACCGCAGATGGCTGCGATGATGAAGGCAATGATGCCAAGGACGAAGATCATAAGGGTCTTCGGCTGGAGGAAGGTCGTGCCGATGGCGGTGGCGCCAACGGATAATCCTAAGAGGATGGTGCAGATATAAAGAAGCGCATTCGAAGCCGTGTGAACGAGGTTAGGAACGACGCCGCTTTCTTTGATGAGGTTGCCAAGCATCAAGCAGCCAATAAGTGGAGTGCAGCTTGGGACGAGGATGCAGCAGATGAGGGTGACGATGATCGGGAAGAGGATCTTCTCGCTCTTGGTCACTTCTTTAAGCGTCTCCATCTTGATGCTTCTCTCTTTCTTGGTGGTGCAGAGTTTGATGATTGGAGGGAAGATGACTGGAACAAGGGCCATGTAGCTATAAGCCGCAAGGGCGATGCCAGCGGTTAATTCCGGTCTAGCAAGCTTGTTGCTCACGAGAATGGCGGTTGGGCCATCAGCTCCACCGATGATACCGATACCGGCAGCATCTCCAACGGTGAAGTCGAAGACGTTTGGCCAGATGCCAGAAAGGGCGATCGCGCCAAGGAAGGCAGCGAAGATACCGATCTGAGCAGCAGCACCGAGGATCATGGTTTTCTTATTGGCGATAAGTGGACCGAAATCAGTGGTCGCACCGATGCCGATGAAGATGAGGCATGGATAAAGCTCGCACTCAACACCTAAATGGAGATAGCCTAAAAGGCCTCTTTCCGCAATACTTCCATCAGCGTTATAAGTCAGGTAGATAGCTGGGAAGATGTTGACGAGGATCATGCCGACAGCAATCGGGATGAGAAGATAAGGTTCGTATTTCTTCTTGATGGCGAGGAAAAGGAAGAATGCACCCACACCAATCATGATGAGGTTCATCCAGCCATCGCCTTTGAAGAAGTTAACGATGCCTGTCGAATTTAGGAATTCGAGGATCAGGTCCCACATAATTACTCCAAGACGATGAGGGCGTCGCCGTTATTGACCATGGCGCCTTTGGAGACGCAGATGGCTTTGACGGTGCCAGCAGCTGGTGACTTGATCTCGTTCTCAAGCTTCATGGCTTCAAGGATAGCAATGGTATCGCCTTTGGCGACTTTGGCGCCGGTAGCGACTTTGATATCAAGGATCTTGCCAGCCATAGGAGCTGGGACTTTGGTTCCGCCAGCGACTGGAGCAGCGACTGGAGCAGCGGCTGGGGCGGCAGCAGGAGCGGCGGCTGGAGCAGCGATTGAACCAGCGCTCTCTTTGACCTCTTCGAGTTCGACCTCGTAGAGTTTGCCGTTGACTTTGACTTTGTAGATTTTCATAACAAACCTTCCTTAATTGATTTCTTTAACAGAAACGACGCGAACGTCGCTCTTATGGGTGAGGCGGTAATCGATGGTGGCGACAAGGACTGCGGCCATCATGTCATCGTCCTTGATGGTGACTTCTCCGCTTGGAGCAGGAGCAGATGCACTTTCTTTGGCTTTCTTGGCTGCATCAAGCTCTTTCTTGAGGTCGAATAAGCCAGTGATTTTGAAGACGAGGTAAGTGACGCCGATGATGATGAGGAGAATGGCGAAGACCATGGCGATGGCGACGATGGAGTAAAGGGCTCCTTCGCCAACGCTGATGGTTGTGCCTTTATCAATGGCATCAAGAACTGGGATGTACATTAATTGTTACCTCCTAAGACGACATTGAATTCCTCAACTTCATCTTCTTTTGGTCCGTATTTCTTGCCAAGGAACTCGAGGGCGTTTTTCTCGAAAAGAGCAATGGAGAGGACATCTTCATCGCATTTTGCGATGTCTTTGTACTTCTCTTTGAGCTCTTCGAATTCAGGAGCAAGGAGATCGGCTGGACGGCAGGTGATAACCTCATCGTCCCCGATGATCTTCTTTTTGACCTCTTCGTTGATCTCGGCAGGGGCCTTGCCATACTTGCCATGGAGATAGTCTTTGATCTCTTTTGGAACGAGTTTGTAGCGTTCGCCAGAGATGACGTTCATGACAGCCTGGGTGCCAACCATCTGGGAAAGAGGGGTGACAAGAGGCGGATAGCCAAGGTCTTTTCTGACATTTGGAACTTCCTTAAGTACATCTTCGAGCTTGTCAGAAGCGTTTTGCTGTTTGAGCTGGGAGATGAGGTTAGAAAGCATTCCGCCAGGAACCTGGTATTTGAGGATGTTTGGATTGAAGGAAAGGACTTTTGGATTGAGAAGTCCGTTCTCAAGGTACTTCGCTCTGATCTTGCTTAACGCAGCGGCTCCTTTGTTAAGGCAGTCGAGATTAAGCTTTGGATCGTATTTGGTTCCTTTTAAGGCGAAGTTAAGGGATTCGGTGTATGGTTGGGAGGTTCCGCCAGCAAGTGGGCTCAAAGCGGTGTCGACGATATCGACTCCGGCTTCGATGGCTTTCTGGATGGTCATCTCAGCGATGCCACCGGTGCAGTGGGTATGAAGCTCGATAGGGAGCTTGGTGTTCTTTTTCA